>JACDAG010000137.1 GCA_013695565.1 Bradyrhizobium sp. | reverse complement strand
GCGGCCGAGGCCGCCAAGACGGCCGATGACGCCAAGAAAGCCATCGCGACGACGGCGCGCGAGGCCGCGGCGCTGACGGCGTCGCTGCGCAAGCTGCAGGGAATTAAAGCCCGCGCCGACGCCGAACTCGCCTCTGCCGACAAGGCGCTCGCCGCCGCCAAAACGGACGAAGCCAAGGCGAAGGCCGAGGACCAGAAGCAAAAGGCCGCCGCCAAGGCCGTGGACCTCGGGACCCAGCTCGACACCGCCAAGGCCGACTCGAAATCGAAGCTCGACGCCGGCGCCGCCGCAAAGGAAACGGCCAAGGCGGCGCAGACGCGCAAGGCCGACACCGCCAAGGCGGCGAGCGAGGCCAAGCTCGCGCTGGAGCCGGTCTCGATCTACATCAGCCGCGCAACGCAGAAACTTTACGTGCGCCGCCCCACGCACAAGCCGGCGCCCGACGGCGGCGGCATCGTGTTCGATGCGACGATCGAGATTCCGGTCACGATCCGCAATCCCGACAGGCGGATCGGCACCCATGTGTTCACGGCAGTGGCGCGCAATGAGGCGGGCCTGCGCTGGACCGCGGTCACCATCGACGGCCCCGACGATGCCAGGGCCGCGCTCGATCGCATCACCATCCCGCAGGAGGTGCTTGATCGCATCGGGCCGACCGCAGTGCCGCGATCCTCGATCGTGATTTCGGACGAGCCGCTCAGCGCCGAGACCAACTATCGTACCGAATTCGTCACGGTGCTGAGCCACCAGCCACAAGGCGGCTTCATCACGCGCAAGCCCACGCCGCCTGTCCTCATGGCGGACGACATGAGCGGCGGCGACGGCTTCAATTCATTTTTCCAGCGCAGCTGGGAGCCGCAGCCGCCGCCCAATCGCAATCCGCGACGGCGCGGCGGCCAAGTCTATCAGCAGGTGCAGCCGGTGCCGCCGGCGCAACCGAGATGGTGGTAAGACGCGGCACGCCGCGCCAGGATGGATAACGGGCGCAGTCCGGACTAGTCGCTCGCATCGCGCCTGCAGGAGGCGGTTGAATGACATCCAGCCCTGACGCCATCATCGTCGGTGCAGGCCCAGCGGGGCTGGCGTGCGCCGTGACGATGCGCAAGGCGGGGCTGAACGCCGCGGTATTGGAGAAAGCCGGCGATGTCGGCGCGGTGTGGCGGCGGCACTATGATCGGCTGCACCTTCACACCGACCGCAATCATTCCGGTCTACCCGGCATGGCAATGCCGCCGGACTATCCGGCCTATCCGTCGCGCCCGCAGATGGTGGCTTATCTCGAAAGCTACGCCGCGCGTTTCGAAATCAAGCCGGACTTCAACACCACGGTTTCGCGTATCAATCGCGACGGCGCGCATTGGTGCGCCGAAACGTCTCGAGGTCCGATCGTTGCACCCGTGATCGTCGTTGCGACCGGGATTGCCGACGCGCCGTATCGTCCGTCATGGCCGGGCCTGGAAAGCTATCCAGGCCGCATGATCCACAGCAGCGACTACCGCAATCCCGTGCCTTACGCGGGCCGGCGCGTGCTGGTGGTTGGCTTCGGCAATTCCGACGGCGAGATCGCGCTTGATCTGGCCAATGCGGGTGTCGCCGTCGCGCTGGCAGTCCGCAGTCCGGTTCAGATCCTGCCGCGCGATTTGCTCGGCTTTCCGATTCTGGCCTGGGCGATCCTGTACCGGCGGCTGCCCGCGCGTCTCGTCGATTTCATCAACGCGCCGGTACTGCGACTGGCTGTGGGCGATTTCGAGAAACTCGGCCTCCGGCGTGCCGCGAAGGGGCCGCGCCGGATGGTTGAAGAGGATGGACGCGTGCCGCTGATCGATATCGGCACGCTCGCCAAAATCAGGGACGGCGCGATCAAGGTCCGCGGCGGTGTCGATCGCTTCACCGCCGACGGTGTCATATTTGTTGATGGGATGGCTGAGACGTTCGATGCGGCCATTCTTGCAACCGGCTTCCGGCCCGATCTGCGCCGTTTGATTCCCGATGTGGCTGATGTGTTCGATCGACACGGCATGCCGCTTCTGACAGGGCAGGCTACTGCTGCGCCCGGGTTATATTTCCGCGGACAGATTACCGTGCCGGCCGGTCAACTGCGCGAGATTGGCATCGAGGCCCTGCGGATCGCGGAGAGCGTGAAGGCGTTTACGCCCAAATAGCTGCGCTCACTTCTCCATCAAAGGGGCTTCGTGAACGGCCATCCAGACTGTAATCTCGCCGCGTGGTGGCCTGGGTTGTCCGCCGCTCAGGTCGGAAGCCTCAATGTCTCACTCATCTGCCGAGGCGCCTGTCGCGCCGGTTGCCTCCTTTGTCTCCGATCTCGACCGTCTCGCCGCAGATGTCATAGACGACTGGAAAGTACCGGGCGTAGCGCTCGCCGTCGTACAGGATGGCAAGGTGGCGCTGACGCGGGCCTACGGTCAGCGCGATGTCGAGACAGAACTGCCGGTTACGCCGGCGACGCAGTTCGTAATCTGCTCGATCACAAAATCCTTCACGGCGACCGCCATTGCGCTCCTGCACCATGAGGGACGGCTCGACTGGAACAAGCCGGTGCGCGACTACATGCCCGAGTTTCGCCTGAGCGACCCAGTCGCGACCGAGCGGGTCACGGTGCGCGACTTGCTGTGCCATCAGTCGGGATTGCCGCGCCATGACTGGGTGCACATGGTGGGCGATCGGGCGCCCGCCGAAATGCTTGGTTCGATGCGGCATCTCGAATTGAGCCGCGATATCCGCAGCTCCTGGCAATACAACAACCTCTGCTACAACGTCGCGGGTCTGCTGGTCGAACGCCTGAGCGGGCAAAGCTATGAGGCTTTCATCCGAACCCGCCTGACCGACCGGCTTGGCATGACCGTCGGATTCAATCTGGACGATCTGGAAGCCTCGGTTGAAGCGGCGCGACCGTACGTGATGCACGAGGATACGAGGCTGCCGGCCATGCGCCTGCCGATCCGAACCACCGCGGCCGGCGCGATCAACACCTCGGTTGCCGACCTCGCGAACTGGATGCGGCTGCATCTGGGTAAAGGTGAATTCGACGGCCAGCGCCTGCTGCCGGCCGCGATGATCGGCGAACTGCATGCGCCGCGCGCGTTCATCGCGGCGCCGGACCAGGCCGAGTTCGGCGACGCGCATTATGGCCTTGGCTTCCAGACCAACAGTTATCGTGGCGACAGGCTGGTATCTATAGTGGTGGCTGGGTCGGTTGGGGAACGCTGATGACGCTGCTGCCGGATCTCGGCATCAGAATTGCCGTGCTCACCAATCGCAGCCCAAGTGCTGTGCCGTCGACGCTGACCTGGTACATCATCGACCGGTTGCGCGGCCGCGAACCGGTCGAGTGGCGTGCGCGCCTGCTCAAGCAGCGCGATGAATTCATCGCCCACATGCAGGTCGACAAGGACGCGCGAGAGAAGGCGCGTCACAAGGACACGCAGCCCGCGCATGAGATCGCTGCGTATGCCGGAGCGTACGAGCATCCTGCCTATGGCGTGATGTCGGTGAAGGTGCAGGACGGTGCGCTGCATTGGGCGTGGCGCGGCATGCTCGCACCCTTGATGCACCGTCATTTCGAGAGGTTCGAATTGCCTGAGGTGCCGGACCGTCTGCAGCCGGACCGGCTTGCGATCACCTTCCTGACCGATCGCAACGGCAACATCCTCAGCCTGTCGGCGCCGCTGGAGCCTGCCGTGAAGGATATCGTCTTTGCACGTCTTGCATCAGGCCACTGTACCGACCCGGCGTTCCGCGCGCGATGCGTCGGTGACTTCAAGGGCGGCGCGATAACGCATCGTGTCACGCTCGATAGCGAAGGTCGGCTTATGCCGAAGCCGGACTACCAGCCGGCCTATCGCCTCGCGCCCGAGCAGGGAAGAAGGTTTCGCATCGTCGAGCTGGAAGGCTTCGTCGTCGAATTTCGCGGCGAGGGGATGAGCATCGATGAAATGGTGTTTTATCAGCCGAACGGCGTCTTCGTGGCGCAGCGCGTGGAGGAACAGAGCGCCTGACGGGAAGGATTGCTTCTACCTTCAGCGCGATGGCCGGTAATGTCTTGTCGATTTCGACGAATCGATTTACTCAAGCGATTGATTTCAAAAGATGTTTTTACTTTGCATGGGGTTGTTTTCGCATTTTTGTATCTGCGCCTCGCTCGCACCGTCACTTCGCCGTCAGATAGACCTCACCGAGTAGCGACGAGTGCGACCACGGCACCTGCCTGGACTTGGTCGCGGCGACGACTTCGGCGCGCACCCGTGTCAGCATTTGCTGCACTTCGAGTCCGGGCATGCCGATGTGGCGGGACAGTACCGCCGAGAATGGGCTGTTGACGCCTCCGCCGTCGAGCGCCACCTGTCCGGGCGTGCGAGCAAGGTCAGCGTCAGAATCGAACGGCGCATCAATTCGTCCTCGACATCAGGATAGTGCGTCATTGGGTTGGTGGCGACATCCAGCACGGTGGTTCAAGCAAGGCAGGTCAGGAAGCGACTTTCCCCGTTGGGCAGATGGTGATAGGACACGGCAGCCACCCGCCGCTGCCCACCATTGCGTCCCAAATCACCATCCGATGAAAAACGACCAGATTCTCAGCCAGATATCGGAATTCTGCCGCCTGGCCGATATGGCGGAGACGACCTTTGGCCGCCGGTGCGTCAATGACGGCAAGCTGGTGCACCGGCTGCGCGAGGGCAAGCGCATCACCATCGACACGCTGGACCGCATCCAGGCCTATATCGCCGCTTCGACGCCTGGCGGGCTGCCGCCGCCGCGCGGTCTCGACGTGCCGCCCGAAAAGCGCGATCCCAGGGGCAATTTCCGCTTCTTCGAGAATCGGCAGAAATACCTGCTGTTTGTCCATACTTGCAGCGAAAAGCGGGTGATTGCCGATCGGGTCGCGCTGGAACTGTCGAGCCTGCACCCGCGCCCGCCGGCGCTGCGGGTGTTCGATGCCGGCGTCGGCGACGGCACCGTGCTGGCGCGGGTAATGCGCGCGATGCACGGCCGTTTTCCCCACATGCCGTTCTATATCGCCGGCAAGGAACTCAGCCTGGAGGACGTCCGGCTGACGCTCGACAAGGTGCCGGACCGGCTGTTCGAGCATCCGGCGACCGTGTTTGTGCTCACCAACATGTATTACGCCGAGGCGCCCTGGCTGACGCCGGCGTCGCCTGCCGCCGCCGCGGGCATGATCTGGCATGAAGTGGCGCTGCAGGGGGGCTCTTCGGGTGAGTTCGAGACCCAGATCGCCGAATTGGGCCCATTTCTTGGGCAGAATTGGCGGGCCAATATTAGTCCCAAATCGGGCATGCCGACCTATGAACGGCCGGTGGCGCTGGTGCTGTTCCGGGAGGATCACCGGTTCCTGCTCGATTCGATCATCCCCCGGGCGGGCCGAACCGACGCCAATTTCGACCTCGTGATCGCATCCCAGCCATACCGGGCCAAATCCTCTGTGAATTTCCGCGCCAAGCGCATTATTGCGCCGCTGGCACGGGCGCTGCGGGCCGGCGGCCGTTTGATTGGAATTCACTCCCACGGGCAGGATCCGGGCCTGGAAATCATCCAGGCGGTGTGGCCTGGAGAAAATCCTTTCGCCGTGAGCCGTCATGAGCTACTGCGCACGGTAAAATACGAGCTCGGATCGGCCGGCCGCGACCTTAACTTTAATGCGTACGCGGATAACCGTTCCATCTTCCGTTATGATATGGAAGCGCTGCCCAACGAGGTCACCGGCTCGATCGGAACCTCGACGGCTTTTGCAGCGTGGAACGCGGCGGTGTATGTCGCCCAGATCGAAGACGACCGGTTGACGGAAATGACTGAAAACGGCCGAACCCTCGATGCCACCAGAGAGGTTTTGCGCAAGCATAATGGGCTTTGGTTTTACGACGAATCCTACGTCATTTCGCGCCGTCGCGACTGACATTCCGGGATAGATGGCAACAAAGAGAGCCCGCCGACATCAGGCGGAAACAAGGGGTTGTTGATGCGCGCGTCCTATTTGTTCACCAGCGAGTCGGTTTCCGAAGGCCATCCGGACAAGGTTTCGGATCAAATCTCCGACGCGATCCTCGACGCCTTCCTCGAGAAGGACGTCAAGCTCGGCATTGCCGACGACAGTGCGGTCAACACCCGTCTCGGCTGCGAGACGCTGTGCACGACCAACAAGATCGTGATTGCCGGCGAGGGCCGCGGCCAGTTGTTCCGCGACATCCACGGCGTCTCGGTCGTCGATCGCGAACTCATCTCCGAGATCGCCCGCGGCGTGGTCAAGGACATCGGCTACGACCAGAACGGCTTCTCCTATCACGGTGCCGACATCGAGGTGCTGTTGCATGGCCAGTCGCCCGACATTGCGATGGGCGTCGATGCCAAGAAAAAGAAGAGCGGCGAAGAAGAAGGCGCCGGCGACCAGGGCATGATGTTCGGCTATGCCTGCAACGAGAGCGAAATCTACGAAAAGGGCAGCTTCATGCCCGCGCCGATTTTCTTCGCGCACCGCATCCTCAAGGTGCTGTCCGAAAAGCGCCGCAGCGGCCAGATGTTCGATCTGCAGCCCGACGCCAAGAGCCAGGTCACCGTAAAGTATGTCGACGGCAAGGCGGTCGGCTGCACCAAGGTCGTGGTCTCGACCCAGCACAACGAGAAGAGCCGCAACGGCAAGAAGTATTCGCCGGGCCTGATCAAGGACATGATCGCGCATGAGGTCGAAGCGGCGCTGCCGAAGGGCTGGATGCCGCAAAAATCCTCCGACTTTTTGGTCAATCCGACCGGTAATTTCGTGGTCGGCGGTCCCGACGGCGATTGCGGCCTGACCGGTCGCAAGATCATCGTCGACACCTATGGCGGCTACGCGCCGCACGGCGGCGGCGCGTTCTCCGGCAAGGATCCGACCAAGGTCGACCGCTCGGCGGCTTATGCTGCGCGCTATCTCGCCAAGAACGTGGTCGCGGCCGGCTTCGCCGATCGCTGCACCATCCAGGTCGCCTACGCGATCGGCGTCGCCGATCCGATGTCGCTGCTGGTCGAAACCCACGGCACCGGCAAGGTCGACGAAAAGAAGCTCGAGAAGGTGTTGCCGCAACTGTTTCGGCTGACCCCGACCAACATCCGCCGCACGCTGAAGCTGAACCGGCCGATCTATCGCCGCACCGCGTCCTACGGCCATTTCGGCCGCGCGCCGGACAAGGACGGTGGCTTCTCCTGGGAAAAAACCGATCTGGTTTCCGCGCTGAAGGGCGCGTTCTGATTTTCTCCGTAATCGTCCTGCTTATTCCGGAAAGCACCCGTGCTTTTCGGAATAAGCTTTTTCAAGGGATCAACACATGACCGCCGCCGCCAAGAAGCCTGCCTTTACCGACTACATCGTCAAGGACATCTCGCTCGCCGAGTTCGGCCGCAAGGAAATCTCGATCGCCGAGACCGAAATGCCGGGCCTGATGGCGACGCGCGAGGAGTACGGCCCCAAACAGGTTTTGAAGGGCGCGCGCATCGCCGGCTCCCTGCACATGACCATCCAGACCGCGGTGCTGATCGAGACGCTGGCCGCACTCGGCGCCGATATCCGCTGGGTTTCGTGCAACATCTATTCGACCCAGGACCACGCCGCGGCGGCGATTGCGGCGGCGGGCATTCCGGTGTTCGCGGTGAAGGGCGAAACCCTCACCGAGTACTGGGACTACACCGCCAAGCTGTTCGACTGGCACGGCGGCGGCAACCCCAACATGATCCTCGATGACGGCGGCGATGCCACCATGCTGGTGCATCACGGCCTGCGCGCCGAGAATGGCGACGTCAAGTTCCTCGATAAGCCGGAATCGGAAGAAGAGGAAGTGTTCTACGCGCTGATCAAGAAGCTCTTGAAGGAGAAGCCGAAGGGCTGGTTCGCCGAGATCGCCAAGAACATCAAGGGCGTCTCCGAAGAGACGACGACGGGCGTGCACCGGCTTTACGAGATGCAGAAGAGCGGCAAGCTGCTGTTCCCGGCGATCAACGTCAACGACAGCGTGACAAAATCGAAATTCGACAACCTTTATGGCTGCCGTGAATCGCTGGTCGACGGCATCCGCCGCGGCACCGACGTGATGATGTCGGGCAAGGTGGCGATGGTCGCCGGCTTCGGCGACGTGGGCAAGGGTTCGGCGGCGTCGCTCCGCCAGGCCGGCTGCCGCGTCATGGTGTCCGAAGTCGATCCGATCTGCGCGCTGCAGGCGGCGATGGAAGGCTACGAGGTCGTGACGATGGAAGATGCGGCACCCCGCGCCGACATCTTCGTCACCGCCACCGGCAACAAGGACATCATCACCATCGAGCACATGCGCGCGATGAAGGATCGTGCCATCGTCTGCAACATCGGCCACTTCGACAACGAGATTCAGATCGCGCATCTGAAGAACCTGAAGTGGGACAACATCAAGCCGCAGGTCGATGAGATCACCTTCCCCGACAACCACCGCATCATCCTGCTGTCGGAAGGCCGCCTGGTGAACCTCGGCAACGCCATGGGCCATCCGAGCTTCGTGATGTCGGCCTCCTTCACCAACCAGACGTTGGCGCAGATCGAACTGTTCGCCAACAACAAGGACGGCAAGTACAAGAAGGAAGTCTATGTGCTGCCGAAATCGCTGGACGAGAAGGTGGCGCGGCTGCATCTCGCCAAGATCGGCGTCAAGCTGACCGAACTGCGCCCCGACCAGGCCGAATATATAGGCGTCAAGCCGGAAGGCCCCTTCAAGGCGGATCACTACCGGTATTGATGATCCGACTGCACGACATATAAAGCCCCGGAGCGATCCGGGGCTTTTTGTTTGGTGTGCCGAGCATGATCGACAGCTTGGAGGTGGAAGTCCTTTACCCAGCCTGATGGCGGCGAAGGGTTAGCGAAGCGCAAGGGCGTCATCGCGAGGTGGGGTCTGAAGGAAGCGTGGAGCAA
>JACDAG010000122.1 GCA_013695565.1 Bradyrhizobium sp. | reverse complement strand
TCCTCGGTGAGGCGCGCGATCGGCGTCACCTGCTCCAGCGTCACCGGCGACTTGTTCATGGCCAGCGCGCCGACCATCACAAAGCCGTTCACCATTAGCTGGTTACCGTCGCCCTTGGCGCCGTTGACGAACTGCGCGATGCCGACGCTGCCTCCGGCGCCCGCCACGTTGGTGACCTGGACGCTGCGCGCGATACCGGCAGCGACAAACGCCTGCTGCATCGCACGGGCGGTCTGATCCCATCCGCCGCCCGGTGCTGCGGGCGCCATCAGCTTGAGTTCGAGCTGCTGCGAAAGCGCCGGGCTGCCTGCCACAAGCGTCAGAGCGACGATCGCGCCGATCAGGCGCGGTTGAAACGGGATCATGGGAGTTCCTCCAGGCTTATGCGGAGCGGCCGTTGGTCAACATTTGCCGCATCGTGTCATTTCGTCGCATATCAACCGGAAAACCCGCCGCTGTCCAGAAGGAGTGTTTGCCGAGGCCTGTTCCACTGCAAGACGCGATTGCGGTCGCGCCGGGTTTACCGTCAGCTTCGCTCGACGGCGCGTTCGAGCTTCTTGCTCAAGATCCAGGAGATGCCGAGGAAGGCGACCAGCAGCGCGAAGGCGAGGCCCGAGGAAGCATCGCTCAAGGCCTTCTCCGAGACGTGGCCGAAGGCATAGCCGGCCGACACGATCGTGCAGGACCACAGGCCGGCGGCGACGAAATTGAGCGCCAGGAAGGTCGACCAGGGCAGCTGCGACATTCCATAGGCAAAGCCGGCGACGCCGCGAATGCCGTAGGGATAACGGTGGAACAGGATCATCCAGACATAGTGACGATCGGCCAGCCGGGCTGCGATCTGGACCGTGCGTTCAAGCCTGGGCATGGATCCGAGCCAGCTTGTGCCAAAACGCCGGCCGATCCAGAAGCGGATCACATCACCGGCAAAGGTGCCGCACCAGCACACCACGACGAGCGTGCCGAAATTGAGCGCCCCTGAATGCACCGCGTAGCCCGCAAACAGCGTGATCAGCAGGCTATGCGCGGACGCATAGGCGAACATCAGGCTGTAGGCCGCATCGCCGTGCTGGCGTATCAGCTCGAGAAACGATGGAAGATCGGTCGGAAACACCAAAACCAGCCCCACTTCGGCAGCGTCATCCCGTGACACGATGACCGGGGGACCAACGCGGACGCTACACCGCCGCCTCCGCATTGGGAAGCGATCCTGACGCCTGCGACACCCGGCGTGACCCGCATGGCGAGGTGCGCTAGCCTCTTGGGGCAAGAACAAGATCAACAAGAGGGAATGCCCAAGTGAATGCCCAAGTGTATGACACGATCATCGTAGGCGGCGGTTCGGCAGGTTCGGTCATGGCGCACCGGCTGTCGGCGAAAAGCGGCCACAAGGTGCTGCTGTGCGAGGCCGGCCAGGATACGCCGCCCGGCAACGAGCCGGCCGAGATTCGGGATAGCTATCCGGGCACGGCCTATTTTGATCCGCGCTTTCACTGGACCGAACTCAAGGTCACGACGCAGATCGTCAGCCACAACAATCCCAATGAGGGTCGTCCGCCCTTACGCAAATACGAACAAGCACGCGTGCTGGGCGGCGGCTCATCGATCAACGGCCAGATGGCCAACCGCGGCGCACCGACCGACTACGATGAATGGGAAACACGAGGCGCCAGCGGATGGAGCTGGAAGGAGGTGCTGCCGTACTTCAAAAAGGTCGAGCGCGATCTTGATTTCGACGGACCCTTCCATGGCAAGGAGGGTCGTATCCCGGTGCGCCGAATTCCACGCGAGCACTGGACGCGGCACTCGCAGGCTTTCGCTGATGCCTTTCAAGAGGCCGGCCATCAATTCCTCCCCGACCAGAACGGCGAGTTCGTCGACGGCTTTTTCCCCGTGACGCATTCCAATCAGGCCGAACAACGCGTCTCGGCCGCGATGGGCTATCTCGACCGCGACACGCGCAAGCGCGCCAATCTCACGATCTCCACCAACACGCAGGTCAGGGAGTTGCTGTTCGAAGGCACGCAGTGTGTCGGCGTCAAGGCTGTTGTCGACGGCCGGGAACAGGAATTCCGCGGCCGCGAGATCATTCTCTGCAGCGGCGCCATCCATTCGCCGGCGCATCTGTTGCGCGCCGGCATCGGCCCGGTCGGTCACCTCAAGGACATGGGCATTCCCGTCCTGATGGGACTCGAAGGCGTCGGCCAGCGCCTGATGGATCATCCCTCGATTTCGCTGTCGTCCTTTGTCCGCCGTGGCGCGCGCATGAACGAGCATACCAGGCGCCACATGCAGGTCGGCTTACGTTATTCGTCCGGACTGCCGGGTGTGCCGAAGGGCGACATGTTCGTCGTGGTGCTGAGCAAATCGGCGTGGCATGCGGTCGGCGCGCAAATCGGCTCGGCGCTGACCTTCGTCAACAAGACCTATTCCGAGACCGGACAGATCAAACTCGCCTCGCGCGATCCTTCCGCCGAGCCGATCGTCGAGTTCAACCTGCTGTCCGACCGGCGCGACCTCGATCGCCTGATGAGCGGTTTCCGCAAGATGGCGGCCGTGCAAATGAGCGACGCCGTCAAGGCGGTCACCGACAAGCCCTTCCCTGCCTCCTATACCGACCGCGTGCGCAAGATCGGCGTGGTCAATAGCAAGAACAGGATTCTCACCTCGATCGCCGCCGCCCTGATGGACGGGCCGGCGGCGCTGCGCCACTACATGATCGACAATTTCGTGGTCGAAGGTTTTACGTTCGACGACGTCATCAACGACGACGAGGCGCTGGAGGCTTTCGTGCGCAAGGCCACCATCGGCGTGTGGCACGCCTCCTGCTCGTGCCGCATGGGCCGCCCCGACGATCCGATGTCGGTGGTCGACACGGAAGGTCGCGTCAAGGGCGTGCAAGGCCTGCGCGTGGTCGACGCCTCGATCTTCCCGGTCGTGCCCTGCGCCAACACCAATTTCCCGGTCCTGATGACGGCGGAAAAGATCGCTGCAGCGATGCAGTGAGGAAGGCCCAAGGTAGACTGCGGCTGTTGGAATCCGACGTGGCGCAGTCTTCCGCTTGCCCGCCCTCGCCGGTTACGTTAGTTTGGCCGTGACTCAACCGAGAAAGGAGGGCCGCGCGATGACGACATTCTTCCGGCATTATCGCCAGCGTGGCCCAGTTCACGCC
>JACDAG010000104.1 GCA_013695565.1 Bradyrhizobium sp. | reverse complement strand
GGCCTGGCCGACAGCGTCGGTCGCCATCCGTGCCGATTCCTGCACTTGGCGGCTGATCTCGTTGACCGACGAGGACAGTTCCTCGGTGGCCGACGCCACCGACTGCACGTTGGTGGAGGCTTCCTCGGAAGCTGCCGCGACCATCGTGGTTAGCTCCTGTGCGCGCTCGGCGGTGGCCGTCAGTGTAGAGGCGGAGGCCTCGAGTTCGGTTGAGGCCGATGACACGGTTTCGACGATCTCCCCGACCGCCCCTTCGAAATCGTTCGCGAGCTTGATCATGTCCGCCTTGCGTTGCCGGGCCGCGATCTGATCCTGCTCGACCTTGGCTTGCGCTTCGTCGCGCGCCTTCTGCTCGGCGTTGCCGCGGACGACGACGATCGCGTTGGCCAGATCGCCGATCTCGTCACGCCGGCCCGATCCGGGAATGACGATGTCCAGATTGCCTGCCGCCATCTCGCTCACCGCTGCCGTTACCCGCACGACAGGATTGACCACGCCCCGCGCAATGCCGAAAATCCCAAGGGCGATCAGAAGCACCACAACTCCGGAGACGGTCCATACGGCGGTGGAATACGTCGAGACCCGTTGGGCGGCGACAATCTCCAATTCCGAGTTCGCCGTGTTGGCCTGCTTGACGATACCGTCGATGATCGCGCGATGGGCCTGATAAACCGTACCCAGGCGCGCGTATGCCTTCTCCGCCGCCTCTTTGTCATTCTTACTTAGCGCAGGCAGAATTTCGCTTTCGGTTATTGTCCAGAACTTCTGAACTTCGGCGTCCGATTTGACGGTAAGATTTGCCTTCATCGCCGGATCAAGCTCGGTTTTGACCCAGTACTCCCGACGCTCGTCGTATTCCTTATGCAGCTCCTTCAATCTGTTCTAGAAAACGGAAAGCTTCGAGGGATCACGTAACGCGAGCGTCACCTCGAGGAATGATTCAACGACGTATTCGGGCGGAGGCAAAATATCGGCGACGAGATCGTTTCCAAGTTTGATGTGCGAGTACAGGGCACTGCCGATCCGCAACTGGTTGAGAGCGTAGCCACTGGTAATCACCATGGCGGCGAGTCCCAAGCCGGTCGTAACGCCGAACAGAATGATCGCTGCCGAAATCGAAACGCGAATCTTCATGTGCCCTCCAAAAATCCTCGGGCCCGGTCGGGCACGAATGAGCCAGAAGCGACCCGGAGGTAAGTCGGACCGAAAATTCAGCCGATATCTGCGTTAGCGACCGGCATAGCAGCGCTTCGCATGATGGAATATCATTGCGGGATGTTGAATTCCTTAAATTCGGGTAAGTACAACTACCCGCCTTGGGCCGAGATGGAGTATCTCATTCGGCACGCGACCGGTGCCGGGGTTTCGACATGATGATCGAAACTCCGAGTGCGCGGCAATCGGGCTGACTCACCGGCTCCTTGAGCTGGTGGCGCAGTATTATGCTGCCCGAACCGAGTCCAGGAACTTGCCGACTTCCAGCTTGAGGCGGTTGCTGTCGCCCGACAGCGACTGCGCCGCGGACAGCACCTGCGAGGAGGCCGAGCCGGTCTCGCTGGCGCCGCGCTGGACGTCGGTGATGTTGGCGGAAACCTGCTGGGTGCCTTGCGCTGCCTGCTGCACGTTGCGGGAGATTTCCTGCGTTGCCGCGCCCTGCTCTTCAACGGCGGCGGCGATGGTCGACGAAATCTCCGACAGACGCTCGATGGTGCCGCTGATTTCCTTGATCGCGTTGACCGAGTCCTGGGTCGCAGCCTGGATGCCGGTGATCTGCTGGCCGATCTCGCCGGTGGCTTTCGCCGTCTGCTCGGCCAGTGCCTTCACCTCCGACGCCACGACCGCGAAACCACGGCCTGCTTCGCCGGCGCGCGCCGCTTCGATGGTGGCGTTGAGCGCCAGAAGGTTGGTCTGGCCGGCGATGGTATTGATCAGTTCGACGACGTCGCCGATGCGGCTCGCCGCCTTCGACAATTCGCTGACGCGGTCGTTGGTGACGCGGGCCTGGCCGACAGCGTCGGTCGCCATCCGTGCCGATTCCTGCACTTGGCGGCTGATCTCGTTGACCGACGAGGACAGTTCCTCGGTGGCCGACGCCACCGACTGCACGTTGGTGGAGGCTTCTTCCGAAGCCGCCGCCACCGCTGTGGTCAGCGACTGCGACCGCTCGGCGGTCTTCGACAGCGTTCCGGCCGAGGCTTCGAGCTGGGTGGAAGCCGACGACACGGTCTGGACGATCTCGCCGATCATCGATTCGAAATTGCGGGTGATGCCATCGACCCGGCGGCCGCGTTCGATCTTGGCTTCGGCGTCGAGGGCTGCGGCCTCATCGGCCGCCTTCTTGGCGATCAGCGCTTGCTTGAACACCTGCAAGGTGTCGGCCATGGCGCCGATTTCAGTCGCCTCGCCCTGATGCGGCACTTCCGCAGTGAGATCGCCCTTGCCCAGCGCCTGCATCGGTGTGACGATGGAGGCAATGCCGCTTGAGACGTCGCGAACCAGATAGAAGCTGACGCCAATGCCCACGATGACGGCAGCGCCGAGGATCGCCGCGAGCATCAGGAAGGCGGAGGCATAGCTGTCCGCGGCTTCCCGGGCCGCCTTGTCGGCGCCGGCATTGTTGAGGTCGATATCCTTCTTCAGGACGGCGTCGGCTTCCAGCCCGATCTTGTTGACCGTCTTGGAATTCAGTTCATGCGCCTCGAGCGGAACCTTGCCGACGGCGCTGCGCGACAGCGCCATCACTTCCTCGGTGCCCTTCTTGTATTTGTCCCAGAGGTCGGACCATTCCTTGTACAGCGCACGCTCTTCCGGCGAGGTGATCATCGGCTCGTATGCCGCGCGGATCTTGGTGTTGGCCTCGACCACGGTCGCCAGGGTTTTTTCCGACGCCAGCTTCAGTTCGATCGTCTCGCTCAGCATGTGCTCGCGGATCACGTTGCGGTAGGTGATGACGCCGGCACGCAAATCGCCGAGCACGCGGACGCTCGGCATCCAGTTCGTCGCGATGTCGACGGTGTTGGCGTTGATCGCCCGCATGTTGCGGACCGCAAGCAGGCCCATGCCCGTCATCGCGACGAGCAGGAAGGCAACGACGGTGATGATTTTGGTGCGGATCGAGTACTTCGCGAGCATGGCGGGATTCTCTTGATTTTTGGGCGTGCGGGGCACGCCTGTTTTTTTTTTACAACGCGGTGATTCGGCAGGACACAGAGGCGACCGCAGCATCAAGCCTGACACGTCCTCAGGTTGCGTTAATTTGTCATCCCGTAAAATTACGGCTCGCGACGGAAGTCGCTGGGAAGGGAACGGCGTAGAACGATCAGCGCATCAGCTTGAGCGCGTCGGAGAAAAACTCCGGTCCACCGAAATTGCCTGATTTCAAGGCAAGCAACATTTCGCCGTTTTTCGCGCCCACCGCACGCAGAACCGGCACGCCTGCAGCGATTTCTGCGCCGACGAGGAAGCCTGGAATCCCCAGGCGATCGACGACGGCGCCTGAAGTTTCACCCCCGGCGACGACCAATCGGCGCACGCCGGATTGCACCAGACCATCGGCGATATCGGCCATCGCTTGCTCGATGGCATGTCCGGCTGCATCGCGGCCATGCCGAGATTGCAGAGCTGCGACCTGATCCGGCGCCGAGCTACTCACAATCAGGACCGGACAGTCACTGATTCGGTCCCGCGCCCACGCCAACGCGCGCTGTGCTTCTTGCGGACCGGCGACGATGCGGTCGGGGTCGAGATGCAGCACCGGCATCGTCTTTTCGGCGTTGGCGATCTGCTGCAGCGTCGCCTGCGAACAACTGCCGGCCAGGCACGCCGCCGGCCCACCGACTGGCGCATCGGCCGTGGCGTTTGTCGCACTCGATTTGACCTTGCCGGAAGTCACCATCGCCCGGGCGATGCCGAGCCCGATGCCGGAGGCGCCGACGGACAGGCGATGACCCAGCGCCACGCTGCCGATGGTTTCGAGATCGCGGTCGAACACGGCGTCGATGATGGCTGCTCCCGTACCCTTGCCGGCGAGGTCCTTGAGGCGCGCGCGTACCGCGGCTTCGCCGCGAGTCAGCGTTGCTAGATCAATCAGGCCAACCTGCGTCTTGCTCTGCCGCGCCAGCACCCGAACCAGATTCGAATCATGCATCGGATTGAGCGGATGATCCTTCAGCGGACTCTCGTTCAGCGGCACGGCGCCGACGAACAGATTGCCCTGATAGATGGTGCGGCCGGTCTCCGGAAAAGCCGGCGTCACCAGCACGATGGCGTCGCCGGAATCGGCGCGCAGCGCGTCCATCACGGGACCGATATTGCCGGCGTCGGTGGAATCGAAGGTCGAGCAGATCTTGAACAGCACATGGTCGGCGCCGCGGCTGCGCAACCATTTTTCCGCCGAGCGCGAGCGCGTCACGGCCAGGCCCGCCTCGATCGAGCGGCTCTTCAGCGACACCACCACGGCATCGACCTCGGGCAGCGCCAGATCGTCGGAAGGCACGCCGATGGTCTGCACGGTGCGCAGGCCGGAGCGCGTCAGCGTGTTGGCGAGATCGGAAGCGCCGGTGTAGTCGTCGGCGATGCAGCCCAGCGATAATTTTCCGGCCAGCGTCACGATTTTGCTCCGGCATAGGGCTTGAACCAGCCGAGGCCGTCGGTGGTTTTGCCGCGCGGGTTGTATTCGCAGCCGACGAAGCCGACATAGCCGAGCCGGTCGAGTTCGGCGAACAGGAAGGGATAGTTGAGCTCCTCGCCGTCGGGCTCGTTGCGCGAGGGGATACTGGCGATCTGGATATGGCCTATGATCGGCATCATCTCGCGCAACCGCATGGTGACGTCGCCATGGATGATCTGGCAGTGATAGATGTCGAACTGCAGCTTCAGGTTCGGAATCTTCAACTCATTGATCAGGTCGCGTGCGAACAGGAAATCGTTGAGGAAGTAGCCGGGCACATTGCGCGAGTTGATTGGCTCGATCACGACGTCGAGGCCGTGGGGTGCGAAGAACTCTGCCGCCCAAGTCACCGATTTATAGAACGCTTCCACCGCCTTGCGGTCGCCGCGATCGGCGATGCCGGCCATCAGATGCAGCCGATTGACGCCGGTCGCCTGCGCATACGGCAGCGCGGTCTGCAGGCTCTTCTTGAGATCATCGAAGCGCTCCGGCAACGCCGCGAAACCCTTTTCGCCGGCGTTCCAGTCGCCCGGCGGCAGGTTGAACAGCGCCTGCGTCAGGCCGGCGCCCTTGAGCCGCTTGCCCACTTCATCGGCCGGATGGTCATAGGGAAACAGGAATTCGACTGATGTGAAGCCGGCCTTCGCGGCGGCGTCGAAGCGGTCGAGGAACGGCACCTCGTTGAACATCATCGAGAGATTGGCGGCAAAGCGGGGCATGTTCTGTCCTCTTGTTGCTGTTACTTCGGCTCACCCGGCAAATGCGTGCCGGTGACGCGGGCGTACATCCGCGCCACGGACGCATCGTCGTCGCGGCCCATGCCGGAGGCCGCCGTCATCAGAAACATCTGCAATGCGGCAGCCGCCACCGGTACCGGAAATTTCGCCGTGCGCGCCATGTCCTGGATAATGCCGAGGTCCTTGACGAAAATCTCGACCGCACTGCGCGGCGCGTAATCGCCATCGAGCACATGCGGCATGCGGTTCTCGAACATCCAGGAATTGCCTGCCGAGGCCGTAATTACCTCATAGACCTTGCGGATGTCGAGGCCCTGCTTGGCGGCGAATGTGATCGCTTCGGAAGCCACGGCGATGTGCACGCCAGCCAGCAACTGGTTGATCATCTTGAACGCGGCGCCCTGACCCGCGGCATCGCCGAGCTCATAGAGTTTTGCGGCCATTGCATCGAGCGCGGGGCGCGCTTTGGCGAACGCGGCAGCACTTCCCGAAGCCAGGATGGTGAGTTCGCCTTGCGCGGCGCGCTGCGCGCCGCCGGAGATCGGCGCGTCCAGGTAAAGCCGCTCCGTCGCCTCCAGCTGTCTTGCCAACCGCCGCGCGACATCGGGATCCATGGTGGCGGAGGAGATGAACACCGCGCCTTTGGCCAGGGTTTCGGCAACTCCGTCAGCGCCAAACAGGATGGTTTCGGTTTGCGCGGCGTTGACGACGACGCTGACGACGATATCGGCGGCCTTGACGGCTTCCGCCGGGCTTTTGGCGCCGTTGCCGCCATCGGCCACGAACCGCGCCACGGACTCCGCCGAGACGTCGCAGCCTGTCACCTCAAACCCGGCGCGGCGCAGCGAGGTGGCCATGCCAAAGCCCATCGAGCCCAGCCCGATGACGGCGACGCGCGGTTTTGCGGATTCTGGCATTGCGGCGTTCCCTTGTGCTTTTGAGCAGCAATCCCTTGCGGCTTTGCCTCTGGGTATCACGGCTTGGCCGCGCTGCCAAAGCGTGAGAAAAGGCCAGGGAAACAGAGGTGTGCGCATGAGCGAGACAGGGATTCGCGAAGAAATCTGCCGCCTCGGCCGCTCGCTGTTCGAGCGTGGGCTGACACCGGGCTCCTCGGGCAATATCAGCGTCAAGCTCGACGATGGCGGCTGGCTGGTGACCCCGACCAACGCCTCGCTCGGCTCGCTCGATCCGGCGCGGCTGTCGCGGCTTGGGGCCGACGGCAAACTGGTCTCCGGCGACGCCCCGACCAAGGAAGTGCCGCTGCATACGGCATTGTATCAAACCCGCAACGCGGCACGCGCCGTGGTGCATTTGCACTCCACCCATTCGGTGGCGCTGTCGATGCTGCCGGAGATCGACCCCCGCGCCGCGTTGCCGCCGATGACGCCCTATTATCTGATGAAATGCGGCCAGACCGCGCTGGTGCCGTATTTCCGACCCGGCGATCCCGCGGTGGCGGAAGCGATCAAGGGGCTGGCGGGAAAGTATTCATCCGTGCTGCTCGCCAATCACGGCCCGGTGGTGTCAGGCGATACGCTGGAAGCCGCGGTATTCGCGATCGAGGAACTGGAAGAGACCGCGAAATTGTATCTGCTGCTGCGCGGGCTGAACCCACGGTATTTGTCTCCGGAGCAGGTCGCGGATTTGACCAAGGTGTTTGGGCTGACGCTGCCGGAGCCCGGGCACGAGCATGATTAGCCGTAGCTCTTAGCTCCGTCATTGCGAGCGAAGCGAAGCAATCC
>JACDAG010000096.1 GCA_013695565.1 Bradyrhizobium sp. | reverse complement strand
AGTCGCTTGCCACCACCGGCGTCAGGGCCGGGTTGAGCGTCAGCGCAGCTGCGGCCGAAAACGACAGGGCGCGGACCATAAATGTCCGCAGCATCGGCTGATTTCCCCTGCACTTCATTACGCGCGTCCTTTCGGTCACTTCTGCATCGACTGCTGGTTGGCCACGCCATATCGGATGACGTTGACGCTTTCGCCGCGCCGGTTCGGTTGATCGTCTGTCTTCTCGACCATGTTGACGTCGGCGATGCTGCGCAGTGCCAGCGACAGCGTGCCGCTTTGACGCGAACGGGCCAGCGTCTCGGCCTGCTCGGGCTTCAGCTCGAGCGTGACGGTCTTGCCGACGATCGCGCTGGTGCCGTCTTTTTCCTTCGGCGCCTGGTCGATCGCGAGAACGCGGACATTGGTCAGGATGATTTCGGAATTGATGATGTCGGTTCCGCCGCGGTCCGGATTCTTCTCGCGCTTGGAAAGAATCACATCGACCCGGTCATTCGGCAGAATGAAGCCACCGGCGCCGGTTTCCGGCGAAATTTCAGTCGAAATGGCCCGGAAGCCGGTCGGCAGGATCGCGGCCATGAAGCCGGACCCATCGGCCTTGACCAGCTTCTGCTCCCGGATCGGTTCACCGGCGATGAACGGCGCACGCGCGATCGAGCCGGTGATTTCCTTGATCGCGTCGGCCTTGCTCGACTTGCTGATGAAGCTGTTGCTGGCAGTCGATGCCGGCCAACTCTGCCATTGCAGATCCTCGTTCTTGACCGACTGGCCGAGGCCGATGTCGGTCTTTGCAACGAGAATATCGACGGTTTGAAGCTGCGCAACCGGCGCTGCCGCAGGCGCGGCAGAACGGTTGTCGGACCCGCTGGCGAGATATGCGGCAATGCCGCCAGCGCCGATGGCGATGGTCAAAACGACAATGCGAGCGGTATTCATACGCTTCACTTTCCACATTACGCTGCGACGCTTCCGTCGCCGTGATGGGAGTTGACCAGCTATTCGTCAAAGCATGGTTAATGAGGCGTGTGTAAATTGCCTTAACGGAGCGTTACAGTCCGAAGTTCAGTACATTGCGAGGTGGGTGAGGTCGATCGCCTTGGACCATTCGGTTTCCGGATAGACCATCAGTGCGCCAAACGCGAGCGCGATGCCGTAAGGGACTCGGCTGCGCTTGTCGTGCAGCCGGAGCAGCCAGTCCTGGCCATTGAGCGGATAGGGCAGGGGCCATTGCCGCAACCAGAGCAACAGCAGCGTCAGGGCGCCGCCGAACAGCGAGGCACAGAACAAGAAGTCGAGCAGGTGGTCAAAACCGAACCACAACGCCACACACGACGCGATCTTGGCGTCGCCGCCGCCGACCTGGCCGATCGCAAAGCAGGCAAAGGCCACGACGAGGACGACGGCGCCGGCGCCGAGATGCATCAGGAAATCGTGCATGCCCATTCCGCCGAACAGCGCCAGGACCAGAAAGCCGCCCACCAGGGCCAGCGAAATCCGGTTCGAAATCGTCATGGTGAAAAGGTCGCTGCAGGCCACGAACGCCAACAGGGCCGGAAACAACATGAGACGGGCGAAATCGAGGATCATGGAATCAGGGTCCGTGCGTTAGGCGGCAGCCGGAGCGCCGCGCGAGCCTATCGGCGATAGGTAAATGATCGGGAAACAGCCGGAACTACGGCCGGACACGGTAGATTTCAAGAGGTTGGCCGGCGGCCTGGGGCAGCTTCTCGAGCCAGTCGGGCTCGTGGCCATTGATGAAGGCGGCGAGGAACCCGGTGGGCGCCCAGCCGGCCAGCAACGCCGTCTCGCCATTGCCCCGGCAAATCGCGATCATGCCGATCCTGCTGTCGCGGATCATGGCCCGTGCCTGCTCTGACGTGCCCATGAAGGCGTCGAGTGCGAACAGGTTGCCGGCGATGTTGCGATGATAGGGGCCGGCCAAGACGCGGTGGCGGGTAAAGGCGAGGATCGGCGCGCCGAGGTTGGAGATGGCCAGCACCGTGGTCGGCGACCCCGCCGCAAGGGCGGCGTAATCGGTTGTACGATTGCAGGTGCCTTGCGCCGAGGCGGCCGGCTCCGAGGCCGCCTTGGTCATGGCGACCGATGCCGCGTTGGCGACCGCGCCCCAGACGATATCCAGCGAAACCAGCCAGACCAGCGCCAGCCGCAGCATGGTGGATCGATCGGAGGCCGAGGCGGCGCGCTGCCGCCAGTCACCGACCCATGCCGCCAGCGCGATCGCCGCAATCGGCAAGGCGAAGGTGGCGCCACGCACCTGCCACAGGCTGACGGCGCAGGCCGCGGCCAGGAACACCGCGAGCATCCACTGCTCGGGGGTGTTGTGCCGGCGCAGCCGGTAACGGAGCACCATCAGGCCGAGCACGGGCGTGACGTAGTAACGGACGCCCTTGACCCAGTCATTGGAGATCACGCTCCAGAACGGCTGCGCTTCGCTGACCTCGTTGAGCCAGTATTGCTGCAGCCGCGGATCCAGCCCGGCATACGGCCCGGCAAGGCATTGCGGGAAGGGGGTTACGACGAGGACGGCAATCAGCGTCGCGAGCGCCAGCAGCGCGCCCGGTCTTGCCATGCTGCGGCCGTGCGGCAGTGCGGTCGCCACGGCTGCCAGTCCGAGTCCGCAGACCAATGCGATCGAGAATTGCGGGATCGAATAGGCGTCGCATTGCGCGGCAAACCATTCGCCGAACGGCACGGTCATCACGAAAGCGGTGGCGGCTGCCGCGGCAAAGCCCAGTCCGAAGCCGGTCGCCTTGATTGCCTCGGCGCGCCCGCCCAGGAGATAGACGCCGGACACCGTCAGCCCGGTGACGGCGACATAGGGCAGCGTTTCCATCCCCACCGCCAGCATCAATGCGCAGGCGGTACCGGCTGATATCCCCGAGATATAACCGCGCCCGATGATCAGCGCCGCCATGGCAGTCAGTGTGAGCGTGAGCTGGATGTTGTGATGATCGATGTCGCCCGGAGCGAAATTGCCGCCGAAGTGGAGCGCGGCGCCACCGATGGTGAGCGCCGGCAGCAGCGCGAAACTGCCACCGACAGCGCGGGCGATCCGCGCGATGAAAGTCAGCGCTGCCGCCATCAGCAATGTCGGCCAAACCAGCAGCGCAAAGGTTTCGCCCGCGGCCGAACTGCCGGTGACGGCGGTCCCTGCCAAAATGAGCGCCGCGATCGGTGCGTCGACGAGCCGTGACCAGTGCATGACGAAACCGCCCGGCAGGCCCATGCGGTACTGGTGCAGATCGAACCAGCCTTGCCCGGCCATGAGGTCGCGGATCTCGACCAGCCGGAGCAGGCTGTCATTGTCGTCGTGGCCGGCGATGAGCGTCGGGAAACCGGCTGCGGCATGCAGGCAGAGCGCCAGCAGCGCGCCGGCAAGTCCGAGCACGGCGTCGCTGCGCCATGTGACCGGTCGGACAGCACTTGGCGGCATCATGGTTTCGGTGGCGGTCACGCGAAGCCGGATCGTTGGAGGAAGACGAGGAGCCTAGGAGGCGGGCGACAACAAAGCGTTAAGCATCAGGTGCTGCGTCGCTGGCGGTGCCAAAGCGTTGGCCGCCGCCAAAACAACAAAGGCCCCGGATTTCCGGGGCCTTTGAAGCAGGTCTGCAACGACGCTTATTTCAGCGAGGTCGAGATCGTGTTGAAGTTGCCGGAGAGCTTGGTGCCGACGCCGTTGACCGCGGTGATGATCGCGATGGCGATGCCAGCGGCAATCAGGCCGTATTCGATGGCAGTCGCGCCGGACTCATCCTTGACGAAACGCGAAACGAGATTCTTCATAATAGATAACTCCTGTGTACACGTGGCTGGTCGAACTATCATTTGGTCTCGCCGGCGTTCTCAGCACCGTGACCATGGCGTCACCCTAGAAGCCGACCGTTGCGGCGCAGTTAATTCGATCGTGTAAAAGCGCCGGGAACTCGTTGTTCTCACTCAGAGTAAACGCGGAATTAAGTGAGTTGATAAAATGCGGGTATATTTGCGGGCCGCGTTGTCGCAGCCCTGCGCGAACCGCCATCCGGTTCCGGATTCACGGCTCCTTAAGCGCGAGGGGATAACCGTTAGGCCTTCCCATCGAGCGAGGCCGTCATGTCGAGTTTGCCTATGGAAGTTATCGAGATGATGGGCCAGACCATGATGAAAGTGGTGCCGGTCACGATCGGGCTCGGTTTGGTGTTCACGGCGCTGTCGCATTTCTGGGCCTGCAATCCCGGCAAGCCGTGGTGGCGCAAGAGCGAACTCGTCACCGACATCTGCTATTGGTTCTTCGTCCCTGTATTCGCCCGTGTGCTTCGTATCGGCCTGCTGGTGCTCGGCGCCGGTGTCGTCTTCAACATTCATGACGCCGACGCCCTGGTCGCATTCTACGACAATGGCCATGGTCCGCTGTCCGAGCTTCCGCTCTGGGTGCAGGCACTGCTGTTCCTGGTCGCGTCCGACTTCATGCTGTATTGGCTGCACCGCATGTTTCACAGCGGCGGCTTCTGGAAGTATCACGCGATCCATCATTCTTCCGAAGATCTCGAGTGGATTTCCGCGGCGCGGTTCCACCCGGTCAATCTGTTCATCGGAACGATCATGGTGGACGTCATCCTGCTGATGGCGGGGATTTCGCCGAACATCATGCTCTGGGTCGGGCCGTTCACGACCTTCCACTCGGCATTCGTGCACGCCAATTTGAACTGGACGCTCGGTCCGTTCAAATATGTGCTGGCGACGCCGGTGTTCCATCGCTGGCATCACACCTCGCAGGAAGAGGGCGGCAATACCAATTTCGCGGGCACTTTCCCGCTCTGGGATATCTGGTTCGGAACGTTCCGGATGCCGGAACACAAGCTGCCGGACAATTACGGCGTCGACGATGGATCCGTGCCGGCCGAAATCGGCGGACAATTGGCCTATCCGTTCCGCCAATAGCGGGTGGACTTAATCGGCATGCGGCCAG
This sequence comes from Bradyrhizobium sp., assembly GCA_013695565.1. GTDB lineage: Bacteria > Pseudomonadota > Alphaproteobacteria > Rhizobiales > Xanthobacteraceae > Bradyrhizobium. The sequence goes on along the minus strand of JACDAG010000096.1, from coordinate 5,492 downwards.
GGCCGCAGTGTTTTCGCCTGTTCGGCCGCCATGTGCTTTACCAGCGCTTCAGCGTGTTCAGGCGTGAAATGCCGTTTATCACCGCTCGTCAGAACGCCGGCGACTGCCACTAAGCCCCCGATGATCATAGAGAACAAGTAGACGAGGCTGCGCGCAGCGTACCAGCCACGGCGCGCCACGTAGGCGGTGCCCGTGGCGACCGCGGCGGCGGTTCGGACCGCCGTGCCTTCGTCGCGCCGATGCCAGTCTGGCTGCGGCTTGCGGATCATCAGGCGGCGTGCTGAGCCTTCAGCGCCGCCAGCCGCTCGGCAACGGTTGCGCTCCGCTGCATGCCGTCAAGCTCTGCGACGCGATTGATCGTGTCCCCGTCGGCGCGGGTGAAACCGACGCCGCCGGCTCCGGTCATGGCGCGATCAAAAGCCTGCTCGGCCGCGTCGAGCTTCTTTTCAGCCGAGCGACCCGGGCGGGTCGGACCGTCACCGCCGAGTGCTGCCTCGCGCCGCGAGATCAGGTAGGCCTGCAGCGCGTCTTCCATCTGGCGCTTGCGGGCGTTGAGCGCGGCGAGGCCGTCCTCCAGCCGTTGCTCCTCTTCGCGCGCCTGCTGCTGGACGGTGTCGAGTTTCTTGCCCTGTTCCTCGAAATCGAGCTGGCGCGACAGCGCGGCCTCGGCGAGATCCTCGCGGCCTTCGCCGAGGGCGAACTTGGCTTTCGTGGTCAGCTCTTCGGCGCGTTCGGTGAGCATCTTCTGCTGACGGGCGGCCTGCAGCCGTCGCGCCATCGTTGACTGCAACTCTGCCTTCACTTCGTCGATGGCGCGGTCCGCCTCGCGGATCGCCTCGCGCATCACGGCGTCGCCGCCGGCCTGCTCCATCCGATCCACCGCGTCCTCGACGGTCGCCGAGAGCAGACGTGACACGCGAGCGAAGATTGATTCAGCCATGACAACTCCCTTGAGGACGTTTTGCACGGGCGTATAGGGCGCAGAAATTACTTTAAGTTGCCGTTAAGCCGACGCGAAACTTTGCGGGTTCTCGTCAACAAATCTGCAACCGTGCCGGGGTAGTCTGAGCGCAACAACAAGGGAGAGCGAACGATGCTGTTGACGTTGCTTTTGGTATGCGTGGCGGTTGTGGCATTACTGATCGCCGTGCCGGCCTATATCGCCTACGCGACACACAATCGTCTGGTCGCACTCGATCAGCGCTGCGAAACCGCGTTCGGCGACATCGATGTCCATCTGAAGCACCGCCACAATCTAATCCCGCCGCTGGTCGAAACGGTGCGCGGCTTCGCCAAGCACGAGAGCGAGATACTGCAGGGCGTCAACCAGGCGCGCGCCGAGGCGCTGCAGGCGACCTCGCCCGAGATGCGGCTTAGTGCCGAGCAAAATCTGACGCAGAACATCAATGCCTTGATTGGCATGGCCGAGCGTTATCCCGAACTCAAGGCCTCGGCGCATTTCAGCGAGCTGCGACGGGAACTGGTCGACGCCGAGAATCGTGTCACCGCCTCGCGTCGCTTCTACAATCTGGCGGTCGAGGAATACGGCACAACGCTGCGCCAATTTCCCGGCAGCTATATCGGCCGGTTGTTCAAGATGAACGGGCGGATGCGGTTCGATCTCGGCATCGAGCGCGTGCTGATCGACGAGCCGCTCGCAGTCAAGTTCTGATCCGACGGGCAGAGGTCGCGCCATGCGGGTGAACGGTCTCTACGGGCATGTCCGCAGCAATGATGTGCGGTCGCTTGCGCTATTCGCGGGTTTCGTCGCGTCGTTTCATTTGCTCGCCGCGCTCGCGCTCGCCGTTCCGCTCGCCATGTTCGATCCCGACCATTCGCCGCTTTATGGGTGGGCGGGATACCTCATCCGTTGGGTGCCGATCGTCACCGTCATCGGCGCGATGCTGTTCGCCGTGCAGATGGCGTGGCATGTCCGCACCATCAGGCGCAGGACGGATTTCCGCTTCGTCGACGATCAGGACGAACCGCGGCTCTGTCGTATCGTCGAGCCGCTGACCATCGCGGCAGGCCTTCCGACGCCCTATGTCGCTGTCATCGACAGTCAGGCGCTCAACGCATTCGCCTGCGGTATCCGGCAGAACGACGCCGTTCTCGTTTTTACGCGCGGGCTGATCGACGGACTGGACGACGATGAGCTGGCCGCTGTCGCAGCGCACGAAATCGTTCACATCGTCAACGGTGACATCCGCTTGATCGCGGCCACCAATGTGTGCCTCGACACGCTGAACCTGCTGCAACCGCGACCCAGCCCGCAGCGCATGAAGCGGATCCATCAGGCCTGCATATTGCCGTTCCTGGCCTGGGGGCTGCCTCTCCTGGCGGTGCTCATTCTCGCCGTGATGTTTCTGCGCCGGCTCGCCGTCGACGGCAGCCGCCTCGCGCGGCTCCTGATTGCCTCGGCGCGCGAGTTCATTGCCGACGCGGAAGCGGTGCGGCTGACGCAGAATCCGGCCGCGCTGGTCTCGGCGCTTCGCCGCATTGAGGGGCGCAGCGTCATCCCCGGTCTCACTGCCGGGCAGGACGCCATGATGATCGACGGCGCGCATGAGGGCGCGTTGGCGACGCACCCGACAATTGCCGAGCGGGTCGCGGCGATCGTCTCGGTGACGGGCTCGATGACCGTGATTGCACCGGCCCGCCGCGATACGCGGCCATCTGGACTGGCTGCCGCAGCAGGCTTCGGCCGCCGGCCGGCGTCGGGCCTCGAAGCAGGATTTTTGCAACGCGCGCGGCAGGGTGCCGCTGCCGCGCTACTGCCTGCCTCTTCGGGCGAGTTCAACCGGCTGGGGCTGACGCCGGAGCTGACGGTGGGAGCGGTCGTCGCCATTGGCGTGTTCCTGTGGACCCACAGCGCCGACCTAGGCAAGCCCTCCGTCCTCGCCCGTGCCTTCGATCCGGCGCCCTTGCGGACCTCTTTTGCAATGGGCGGGGAAGGGCTGCGTTGCCAGTTGCAGGGAATCGTCAAACTGACCGGGCTGGGGGCGAAGCCCACCGGCTGCGACCCAGACTCGTACGAAAAGACGCTCGCCGCTCATCGCGGCAAGGACAATATGCTCGGCAAGCTGCCAGATGCCATGCCGGAGGTGGGTGTTAACAGCAGCGGCATCTACACACGGCCGAATGGAACCTTCACCAACGTCGTGCCGCCGGATGTCAAACTGGCCGAGGTGCAACGCGCGCGCTGCTTCCAGGGCCGTCCCTATTCTGTGGAGCGCAACCTTCACGCCGTGACAGAGCAGCCACGGGGCGACATCTCTTTCCCCCGCTACCTGGCTTATAATGATGCGGCCGCGCGGAACGTGTCGGAGGCGGCCACGCCCGCCGACCGCGATCTCCGCCTTCTCGACTATTTCAACGTCCGCAAATTGATGGGTGAAACCATTCATCGCTTCTTCGGCGATCCCGGCCTGCAGGCTGCGGCGCCGCGCTCCGGTGCTCCGGAGCACCAGGCCGCTATTGCGCTGCTGCGCGAGCGGCTCACCGTTCCGGGCTTCGCGTCGAAGCTGAGCCCTCTGGAGCGGGCGGAACTCGAACTTCTCGCCGCAGCTCCGCAGGACTTCGTCTCCTGCGTTGCCCGCCGGGTGCAGGGACAAAAGAAAGCTTGAGCGCGTAGCGCGCGTTCGCAACACCAATTGACCGCTCCGTCCGGTCGCGGCACGTTGCGTGTCCGACCCTCGCGGGAATCAAGCTGTGCGACGCGCGGGAGTCGCACGAGGCGGTAATGTCCCTGGGACTCGAAATCATCGAGATGCTCGGCCAGACGATGGCCAAGGTGGTGCCGGTCACGGTCGCGCTGGCGCTGGTGTTCTCGGTGCTGGCGCATTTCTGGGCCTGCAATCCCGGCCGGCCATGGTGGCGCAAGCGCGAACTCGTCACCGACCTTGCGTACTGGTTCCTGGTGCCGCTGTTCGCCCGCGTGTTCCGGATCGGACTATTGGTGCTCGGCGCCGGTCTCGTGTTCCGGATCCATGATGCCGACGAACTGATCGCCTTCTACGACAATGGCCATGGGCCGCTGTCGACGCTGCCGCTGTGGCTGCAGGCGGTGCTGTTTCTCGTGTTCGCCGATTTCATGATGTACTGGCTGCACCGCATGTTCCATGGCGGCGGTTTCTGGAAGTACCACGCCATCCATCATTCCTCCGAGGATGTGGACTGGATTTCGGCGGCGCGCTTTCACCCCGTCAACCTGCTGCTCGGAACCATCGGGGTCGATGTCGTGCTGCTGATGGCGGGCATTTCGCCGAACGTGATGCTGTGGCTCGGCCCGTTCAATATTTTCCATTCGGCCTTCGTCCACGCCAATTTGAACTGGACGCTCGGCCCGTTCAAATATGCGATCGCAACCCCGGTGTTCCACCGCTGGCACCACACCGCGCAGGAAGAGGGCGGCAACACCAATTTTGCAGGCACCTTTCCGCTCTGGGACATCCTGTTCGGAACCTTCCGGATGCCCCAGGACCGGTTGCCGGACAATTACGGTATCGAGGATCAATCGACCTTCCCGACCGAGATCGCCGGGCAACTGGCCTATCCATTTCGTAAATAGGCGGAGCGGAATTCCGGCGTCCCATTTGCGGTTCGTTCATGAATTGTTGTCAGATTCTCCGCTGTCGGGCGCCGGTTCCGCTGCGTATCGCTTTTGCCGGCTTGTAGATGCCCCGGAGTACAGTATGTCGATTAAAGTCCAGCGTATTCGCGCGCGCGCGCGTTTTGGTTTGCGTTCCCTCGCGATTGGATGCCTGTTGTGGCCGGCGCTCGCGCTCGCCGCCCCCGATCCCGATAAGATCGCCGTCAATGTCGATCAGGCAAAGCTCGTCAAGCTGCCTGCCAAGGTTGCCACCATCGTGGTCGGAAACCCCTTGATCGCCGACGTGACCTTGCAGAGCGGCGGCATCGTCGTCGTCACTGGCAAGGGCTATGGCGCAACCAATTTCATCGCGATGGACCGTGCCGGCGATATCCTGGTTGACCGCCTGATTCAGGTCGAAGGTCCGATGGACCAGGTCGTTACCGTCTACCGCGGCATCGATCGCGAATCCTATAGCTGCATGCCGATCTGCCAGCGCCGCGTCACGCTCGGCGATGGCGACACCTACTTCAAGGCGACCATGGATCAGGCCGGCACGCTGAGCAGCCAGGCTGCCGGTTCGGGGGCCGCCCCCGCTGGCGGCGGCGCCGCCAGGTCGAACTGACGATTTCCTCGTCGGACCGACAGGGATCAATCGGGCCCGGTTCTGATGGCATCAGAACCGGGTTCAATCTTTTCGCGCACCGCGCGCATTCCAAAGATGGTTAACGTTTGTCTAACGCCACGGGGCGTTCTGCTTCGATCCGGCGAAACACTTCGACAATCTGTTTCGGCTAACTATTACGGCAATTCCTCTCGCGCCTGAGGCCGCTTCGATGCCGTCGCATATCCGCTCTTTCAGTCGTCTGTTGCGCCGCTTTCGCCGCAACCGCCGGGGCTC
>JACDAG010000077.1 GCA_013695565.1 Bradyrhizobium sp. | reverse complement strand
CAGATTGCGCTGCGACATTCGCAAAAGATTGGCGGATACGACGTCCTAACTCATTGAAGGAGATTCCTTTTTTGAGATCGAAAGATGTGTAGATGCCCTAGTGCGAACGCAGGGACCCATACCGCGTTGTGCTCTCGATTGAACGAGATGGATGAGGCGTTCTTCGCAAAACCAAAGCCGGCGGCTATGGGTCTCTGCGCACGCAGAGACGACGGGTGAGAATAGCCTACGAATTCTTGCCGGAAGCCGTGCGCGGCACCTCGGCCGCGGGCCGGGCCAGCGATCGTCCCATATGCCTGAGCATCGCGCTCGCACGCTCGGCGCTGTGGTCGAGCAGCCAGCGGCCGAATGCCGGCGGTGACAGCGCGCGGGCGTAGAGAAATCCCTGAATGACTTCGCACCCGAGCTCAATCAGCAAATCCCTCTGCCCTTCGGTTTCGACGCCTTCGGCAACGACGGTGAGGTTCAAACTCTGACCGACGCGAACCACTGTCGTGACGATCGCCCGCGCGCTGGGATCGGTCTCGACATCATGCATGAAGCTGCGGTCGATCTTCAATTCACGGATCGGCAGATGCGCGAGCCGGCTCAGGCTCGAATAGCCGGTGCCGAAATCGTCCAGCGACAGGCCGACGCCGAGCGTGCGAAGGGCGTTCATCGTCTCGATCGCAACCGAGTGCTCGTTCATGATCACGCCTTCGGTGATCTCGAGCATCAGCACTTCCGGCGGCAGGCCATGGTCGGCGAGGATGCCGCCGACGGCAGCGGCGAGGTTCGCGTTCTGGAAATTGATCGGCGAGAGGTTGACCGACACACAGGGAATATCCACGCCGGTTGCACGCCATTCCGCCATCTGCCGGCAGGCCTCGCGGATCGACCACAGGCCGATCTGCTCGATCAGTCCGGTCTCTTCGGCCAGCGGGATGAATTTGGAAGGCGAAACTTCGCCGAGCACCGGGTCGTACCAGCGCGCCAGCGCCTCGACGCCATGGATGCTGCCGTCGCTGGTCCGGATCTGCGGCTGATACTGCAGTTGCAGGATGTCGTTTGCGATCGCGCTGCGCAGCGCCGCGCTGTATTCCAGCCGCTGTTCGGCGAGCCTGTCCATGTCGGCGCTGAAGAAACGGAACGTGGAACGGCCCGCCTGCTTGGCCTTGTACATCGCCGCATCGGCCTGCTGGATCAGCGTATCGATATCGGTCGCGTTGTCCGGATACATGCTGATGCCGACGCTGGCGGACATCGCCACCTGCTTGGTTCCGATCTGAAGCGGATTGACCAACGCGTCCGTAATCCGCGACGCGATCAGGGACGCTTCGGCGGCGTTGCGGTTCGGCAGCACGATCACGAATTCGTCGCCGCCGAGGCGGCCGAGCATGTCGCCGGGTTGAATCTGCGTGCGTAGCCGCTGGGCAAACCCGACCAGCAATTCATCGCCGGCCGAATGCCCGAGCGTATCGTTGATGTCTTTGAAATTATCGACATCGAGAAACGCCAGCGCCACGTGCTTGCCGGCGGGGCAGGCCTGCGTCGCCTCAAGGATCAAATCCCGCAGGCGCGCGCGGTTCGGCAGACCCGTCAGCATGTCATAGTAAGCGAGCCGCGCGATCTGGGCGCGGGCTTCCTTGCGTTCGATCGCGAGCGCGCTGAGATCGACGCAGGCGTCGACGATGCGTTGATGCCAGCGGCTCGGCGCGCGGCATTCCCTGAAATAGAAGGCGAAGGTGCCGATCACGCGGCCGTCCTTGGCCTTGATCGGCGTCGACCAGCAGGCGCGCAGGCCGACTTCAAGCGGCCGGGTCTTGAATGGCTGCCAGCGCGGATCGGTGTCAAGGTCCATCGCCAGCACCGGCTTGCCGTAGAAGGCGGCGGATCCGCAGGAGCCGATATCGGGGCCGATCGCAACGCCATCCAGTGCCCTGGAATAGTCGTCGGGCAGGCTAGGGCCGCCGAGGGGATGAATCAATCCGCCGGCGTCGATATAGAGCAGGGAAGAAACCACGTCGGGTGCGATTTGCTCGACACGCCGGCACAGCCGGTCAGCGATTTCGGTAATCGGTATTTCATCGGCCAGCGCGCCCATGATGAGCTGCTGCAGCGACCGCAACTGCTTGGTCTCGGTGATGTCGGTCAGGAGGCCGAACATGTATTTGATCTGGCCGCGCTCGTTGCGGAACGCCTTGACGCTGGCCGAGATCCAGATTTCGTCGCCGTTCCTGTCATAGGCGAGGATTTCCTCCTCGCCGCCGGCGGCAACATCGATCCAGCGCCGCAACTTTGCCAACGTTCGGCGATCGGTATATCGACCCACGATCAGGTCGCTCGCGCGCTGGTCCTTGGCTTGCTCGGCCGAATGGCCGAACATCGTCGTGAACGCGGCGTTGGTGTAGACGATCTTGAGATTGCGGTCGGTGACGATAACGGCGCGGTTGGTCTTGTCGGCGACCAGTTCGAGCACGGCCATCCGTTCGCGTCGCACGACATCCCGGGTAATGTCGCGAACGTAAGCGACGGTGCGGCTTCGACCGTCGACGGCGATGCGCGAAAGCGACAGCCTGGCCCGAAGCCAGCTGCCATCCTGGCGCGCGATCGTGATCTCGGATTGGTGAGCCTGGTCGGTGTCATTGTCGTCGGGCTCTGGCAGGTCGCCCAGTCCGAGGGAGCTGGCGTGACGACCAAGCACGGCCGCGCGATCCAGACCCCAGATCAGTTCGGCGGCCGCGTTGAAATGGCTGACGCAAAGATCGCCGTCGATGATCACGACGGCGTCGCTTGCCCGCTCAAGCGCGGTGAGCAGGACGTCAGGGGTCTCGACCAAGGAAATTTCGCGCGCGTTCATCATTCAACCCTGATGCCTGCCTGGGACCTTTCGAGGCCCGGGCCGGGTGCCCGCGCACCACGGCGAAAAGCCTATGGCTCATGGGTATTGAAATGGTTCTGCGATCGGCTTCCGTCGCGCGGAAACAAATCATCCTTAAGATTTCGCTAAGAAATAGCCGAGATCGGGAACGGAATTTGGCAGGCCCATCGCCGGCATGGGGGACAAAGAAAAAGTGCCGGCAACCATCGCTGCCGGCACTCATTTATTCCCGCTTCGACGGCTCAGTAAACCAGACCGGTTCCCGGCGCCTTCTCGAGCGCCGCGGCGAGCGAGCGATATTCCTCGCTCGACGTGCCGGCGAGCGCGGCGATCTTGTTGAGGTGGTACTGCGCGGACTCGCGGTTGCCCTGTTCGACCTGCCACAGGCCGTAATACTGCCAGGTCTTGACGTGGTTCGGATCGGCCTTGAGCGCGCGCTCGTACCAGACCTGCGACACCTTGTAGTCGCCGAGCTGGCGATAGGAGTAGCCGATCAGGTTGGCGACCGCGGCGCTGTCGTCACGGCCGAGCGCCTTCAACTGCGCGATCGCCGCGGTGTAGTCGTGGCGGTCGTAGATGGCGGAATAGGCGGTGCGATATTCGCTCGCAAACACGGTTTCCTGCGTGCTCGGGTGCATCTCGCTGGATTTCTTCTTCTTGTCCTTCGGCGGCGGCGGATCGTTGTCGGGTGCCGCGTAGACCACACTCATGACGGGTGCCGCTGTCAGCGTCAGCGTCAACATCGCCAAAGTCAGAAGCCTGAAAACAAATTTGGTCATGCATCTCTCCAGTTGCGCACAATCGGAAAACCCGACTTCGGGAACAGCGGACCGGCAATCCTACACCGAAGTCTGCTGATTTGAACACCCGACGGTTGAGAACATTCCCAATCGTGTGGTGCCATTCCTGTGATTTTGCGTCGCGGCCATGTTGGCACGGGAAATTGCCCTGGGCTGTTACCTAGGGAACATGCTGTTGCCGGGGGAACATGACGAAGATGTCATGCAGATGAACGAAGTCCGTTTGCTCGCTTCAGGAGGGGTTCAGCGCGTGGTCGCTAGGGTTGCCTGCATGATCAGCGAGGCCGGCCATCCGGCTGGAGAGCCCCGCGATCCCATGGAAGAGGAGACAACCATGTTCAAGACCATTTCCGCAGCGCTGCTTGCCGTATCCGTTCTCGCCGCACCCGCACTGGCCGGTTCGCCCGGCAAATCCACGCACGCGCCGGTCATCAAGGCCGAGCAGTCCAAGTCGAAGTTCTTCAACGCCAATGCGCGGATGGGTCGACATCACCACAAGCATTTGCGCCATCATCGCCACCACAAGCACATTGGCATGCTGAAGACGCACGGCACGCCGAAATTCGTGATCAAGCAGTCATCCCACGCCAAGCGCGGCTGAACCTGATCCGAGGGGCGCGGTTCGATCCCCATTGCCCCGCCGCGCCGGCTTGTATCAGACCCAACCCACGCGCCATGGCTTCCCCAATGGCGGTGGGTTGGTGCCGTTTGCGGCGCGCCCCAGCCACGCGCGATAACCGAGATGCGAATTCCATTTCGCCGCCGGCCGGTCTAAAGAGAATTGTTCGGGGGCGGTGAAGAGTTGCGCTTGGGGACATCGGCAAAAATCAAGGCGGCCAGAATTGCGGCGATCCTGTTGCTGCCGATCGCGCTTGCGGCCTGCGCCGGCGGCGACGAGGCCAGGAGCATCACCTATACCGATGACCGCGGCGTCTCCAACCAGCCGTTTCCCAACAACTACAAGAGCGAAATACTTTCGTTCATGAAGACCTACCTCAACAACCCCGTCGGCGTGCGCGACGCCGTGATGGCCGAGCCGGTACAACGCATCGTCGGCGGGCGGCTGCGCTACGTCAGTTGCCTGCGCTTCATCGCGCGCGATTCCGATGGCAATTATCGTGAGCCGCGCGAACACGCGATCCTGTATGTCGATGGCCGGCTCGATCGCATCATTGAAAAAGCCGGCGAGCCCTGTGCCGGGGCGGTTTATGCCCCGTTCCCCACGTTGCAAACCATCGTGCGGTAGCGTTTCCGGGCGAGGCTTACGCGGACGCCTTGGCGGCCTGCGAGGGGCCTGTCGGCGCGTCCTGCTTGGATTTGATCAAGTTGTTGCGCAGGCTGACGACAGCCTTTTGCAGTTTGGGGAATTCCTCCGGCGATAGCCCGGAGGCCTTCACCAGATTCCTGCCTCCGAGTTTCTCGCGCAGGCCGCGGCCTGCGTCGGTCAGGCTGATCAGCACCTGGCGCTCGTCGGTGGGATCGCGCTGCCGGCGCAGATAGCCCATCGATTCGAGCTTCTTCAGGATCGGGGTCAGCGTGTTGGATTCGAGGAACAGTTTTTCGCCGAGGCTCGAAACGGTCTGGCTGTCCTGCTCCCACAGCGCCACGATCGCGATGTATTGCGTGTAGGTGAGGCCGAGTTCGTCGAGGAGCGGTTTGTAGGCCCGGCCAAAGGCGAGGTTGGCCGAATAGACCGCAAAGCACAGGAAGTCGGCGAGTTTTGGATTCGAAGGTTTCGGATCCGAAGCTGTTCCCTCTGCGGCTGCCGTTCTGATGATTTTCATCCTGCTCTCCGCACACACGAGATCGTGACGTCCTTGGGAATATATATCGTATCCGATTGAATCGGAAGTGTTGACATCGGAAGCGGGCCCTGCCCCTGGAGGCGCCGCAGGCTTTTGCCCAGGCGGTGATCGACGTCGCCGGTTACTGATCCGGAGGGCTTCCGGGACGCCTGAATCGGGCGTTCCGGAATGCCCGGTATCCCTCTAACACCCCCGGTGGCGGCCTCCTCAGACGCGAATAAGGTGAAGGAAATCCGATCACTTTTCGGCGACCCTTGAACCTTGCCTTAGATATCTCCGACATCAACAAAGCGGGATACCAGCCGATTAACGCAGGAAAAAACCTTATATGCGAGGGAACTAAACCGCTTTGTTGCCACGCCGTCACAGTTCGACACCTTCCGTGC
>JACDAG010000067.1 GCA_013695565.1 Bradyrhizobium sp. | reverse complement strand
CTGCAACGCTTCGGCACCGCGGAAGAGATCGCGGCCGGCGTCGTGTTCCTCACCAGTCCGGAAGCGTCGTTCGTGACCGGCACGGTGCTCAACGTCGATGGCGGCTTCGGCGCCTGATTCAATTCATCTGAGCGAGCCGGGCGCATCGCGCCTGGCCCTCGCACAAAACTAAAAGGAGACTTCCCATGATCGAACTCAGACCCTTTGCAAAACTCGGCGGCGCCGATCGCGGCTGGCTGAAGGCCAAACACCACTTCTCCTTCGGCAGCCATCATGATCCCGACAATATGGGCCACGGCAGCTTACGGGTGTGGAACGACGACGAGATCGCCCCCAACACCGGCTTTCCCGCCCATCCCCACGCCAACATGGAAATCATCACCTATGTCCGCGAAGGCGCGATCACGCATCAGGATTCGCTTGGCAACAAGGGGCGCACTGAAGCGGGCGACGTGCAGGTGATGAGTGCTGGATCCGGCATCCGTCACGCCGAATACAATCTGGAGCCGACCAATACCCGGATTTTCCAGATCTGGATCGAGCCGACCACCAAGGGCGGCCAGCCGACCTGGGGCGCCAAGCCGTTTCCGAAGTCGGATCGTTCCGGCAAGCTCGTCACCATCGCCAGCGGCATCGCCGGCGACAAGGACGCGCTGCCGATCCGCGCCGACGCCCGGGTGCTCGCCACCACACTGAAGGCCGGCGAGAGCGCGGAATACACCGCCGGCAAGACGCGCCATCTCTATCTGGTGCCGGCGGCCGGCAGCGTCGAAGTCAACGGCGTGCGCGTCAACGCCCGCGACGGCGCGGCGATCCGCGACGAGGCGAAGCTGACGATTACCGCGCTGGAAGACAGCAAATTGGTGCTCGTCGACGCCGCGTAAGGCGGACGCTCAACCCTCCACGTCATTGCGAGCGAAGCGAAGCAATCCATCTCTCCACAGAAAGCAAGAATGGATTGCTTCGTCGCTTCGCTCCCTTGCACAAACGCTCCGCGTTTGTCGCAGGCAATGACGCCGGGGGAGCGCCGCCGGCCTCCGTCACTTCCCATACGCTTCCCGCATCGCATGCTCGGCCTTGTGCCAGCGACGACGGCTGTTTTTTCTCGAACCCTTCACGTCAAACCCAAACTCTCTGGAGAGCCATCATGGCCAAAGTCCTCGTGCTCTACTATTCCGCCTACGGTCACATCGAAACCATGGCGAACGCCATTGCCGAGGGCGCGCGCGAAGCCGGCGCCACCGTCGACATCAAGCGCGTGCCCGAACTGGTGCCCGCCGAGGTCGCCAAAGCGTCGTATTACAAGGTCGATCAGGCGGCCCCCGTCGCCAAGGTCGAAGAGCTTGCCAATTACGACGCCATCATCGTCGGCACCGGCACCCGCTTCGGCCGGATGGCGTCGCAGATGGCAAACTTCCTCGATCAAGCCGGCGGGCTCTGGGCCAAGGGCGCGTTGCACGGCAAGGTCGGCGGCGCTTTCACCGCGACCGCCACGCAACATGGCGGCCAGGAAACCACGCTGTTTTCGATCATTACCAACCTCCTGCATTTCGGCATGACCATCGTCGGCCTCAACTACGGCTTTGCCGGCCAGATGAAGCTCGACGAAGTCACCGGCGGCGCGCCCTATGGCGCCACCACGATCACCGGCGGCGACGGCAGCCGCCAACCCAGCGAGAACGAACTCGCCGGCGCGCGCTATCAAGGGCGCGTGATTGCCGAGACCGCGAACAAGCTGCATGGCTGATGCGATGGGGGCAGCATTCTCATTTGAGAATGCCGCCCCATTTTCGGTAGGGGGACGACGGATCAGGCATGGTCGAAATTCTTTTTATGGCGCAACTGATACACAATCCGCTGCAGGCGATTGCGCGGCGCTGGTGGTGCCGTAGCCTCTACCGCGCCTCGCGCGGTCAGCGCCGCTGCCCGGAATGCACCAAATCGTGAAATCCGCCTGACGGATTCGTGATACGCACTCTGTGATCTTCACCATACGGGGTTCCCGCATGCGCAATCCTTCGCAAACCCCGTGGCCGGAACTGCCGACCGCGGCGTGGCGTGAGACCTATGCGACGCTGCACCTCTGGACCCAGATCGTCGGCAAGATCAGGCTGATCAAGGCGCCGTGGCTCAATCACTCCTGGCAAGTAACGCTATATGTCACCCCACGCGGCTTGACGACGTCGCCCGTCCCGGACGGTACGCGCACGTTCCAGATCGACTTTGACTTCATCGATCACGCCTTGCGCATCTCGACCAGCGACGGCGCAGAACGGCAGTTCGCGCTATCAGGACAATCGGTCGCCAGTTTCTACGCCGCCACGATGGCGGCGTTGGCGGAGCTCGGTATTGCCGCTACTATCGACGAGACGCCGAACGAATTACCGGACCCGATCCGGTTCTCGCAAGACACCATTCACGCTAGTCGGCCGATTCGGTTAGATTGATGGGTATAGATGCTTGAGTTTGACGCGAGCATTTTTGGTTGAGAATTGCCAATCGGCTTTGTTGTGGCATTTGTTTCGGTCGTGCTGCCATGCGGCGATC
>JACDAG010000064.1 GCA_013695565.1 Bradyrhizobium sp. | reverse complement strand
GCGCAATCGCCGGCGCCGCCGGTCTCGCGCTCACGCTCGGCGCGCTACCGGTGCAAGCGCAGGAATTCGGCTCGCCCGAACTGATCGCGGCGGCGAAGAAGGAAGGCAAGCTGGTCTACTACACCGCGAATTTCGCCGAGGTCGAACAGCGGGTGATCAAGGAGTTCCAGAAGCGGTTTCCCGAGATCAAGGTCGAAATGGTGCGCGCGCCCGGCGGCCAGCTCATCACCCGGGTCAAGACCGAAGCCGCCACCGGCAAGCTGATCGCCGACGTGGTGGATCATTCCGACCGCGCGCTGATGCAGCCGCTGGCCGACCTGTTCCAGGACTATGCGCCACCCAATGCCGCCGACTACAATCCCGACGCGCAAATCGCCCCTCAGCTGTGGCCGCGCGTCACCCTGGTGTGGTCGATCGCCTATAACACCGAACTGGTGAAGGACCCGCCGAAGAGCTGGATGGACCTGACCAAGCCGCAATACGACAAGATGACCGGGCAGGTGTTCGCCCAGTCCGGCGGCACCACCTGGACCCGGATCATGTTCGAGCGTCAGGTGCTCGGTGAGGATTATTGGGCCAAGCAGGCCGCGACCCATCCCATTCTTTATCCCTCCGGCGCGCCGATGGCGGACTCGCTGGTGCGCGGCGAAGTGGCGATGGGCCCGTTGCTCTACAATGCGATCTATCCGAAGCAGAAGGACGGCGCGCCGATCAAGATTTTCTTCCCGCCCGAAGGAGCGCCGGTCAACCCCTACGCCACCGGAATTCCAAAGACCGCGGCGAATCCCAACGCCGCAAAGCTGTTCCTGAACTGGTGCCTGTCGAAGGAGGGGCAGACTTTCATGATCAAGGAGCTCGGCAATCTGACCTCGCTCAAGGTGGCGCCGGTGTATCCGGAGGGCTTCGATCCCAAGGTGGTCAAGGTCTGGTTCCCGAAGTTCGACGAATACGTCAAGCTGCACGAGCCATGGGTGGCGGAATGGGACAAGACCTACGGTCACCGGCAGTGAGTGAACCAGGCATGGCGCAGGTTCATTCATGACGGCAACGCTCGAAGTCACCGACCTGCGCAAGCAGTTTGCGGTCGGCCGCCCGGCGATCGACGGCGTCAGCTTTGCCGTGCCCGCCGGCGAGATCGTGGTGCTGCTCGGTCCATCCGGTTGCGGCAAGACCACGACGTTGCGCTGTGTCGCCGGGCTCGAACATCCGACCGATGGTGAGATCAGCATCGCCGGCCGGATCGTGTCATCGCCCGCCAACGGCATTCTGGTGCCGCCGCGCCTGCGCGAGCTCGGCATGGTGTTCCAGTCCTATGCGGTGTGGCCGCATATGACGGTGCGGCAGAACGTGGTCTATCCGCTCAAGCACCGCAAACTGTCGCGCGCGGACGCCCGAAAGAAGGTCGATGAAGCGCTCGAACTGGTCGGCCTGTCGGAATATGCCGAGCGTCCGGTGGTGGCACAGTCCGGCGGCCAGATGCAGCGCGTCGCGCTGGCGCGCAGCATCGTCTACCGTCCGCAATTGCTGCTGCTCGACGAGCCGTTGTCCAATCTCGACGCCAAGCTGCGCTTGAGGCTGCGCGACGATCTGCGCGTGATCCTCAAGCAGACCGGCATGACCGCGCTCTATGTAACCCACGATCAGGCCGAAGCCGTCGTGCTCGGCGACCGCATCGGCGTGATGCGTGACGGCAAATTGCTGCAGATGGATACGCCGGATGCGATCTATAACCGGCCGGCGGATCTGTTCGTCGCCAATTTCACCGGTGCGACCAACGAAATCGCCGGCACGCTGATCTCGCGCGACGGCGAATTTGGCACGGTCGATTTCGGCGAAGGACGCCGCGGCGAGGTGTCCTTGCTGCATTCGCTCGGTCCCGACGAAAAAGTACGCATTGCGCTGCGGCCGGAGAACATCACGATCGGCCAGCACAACGGCGCCAACACCTTTCCCGCCCGCGTGCTCGACCGCCGCTACCAGGGCACGCAAACCGCTTATGGCATCGAACTGTTCGGCCGCCGGCTCGAAGTGGTCGAACTCGGCACCGCCGCGCGGCATCAGGTCGGCATCGAGACACCGGTTTCGCTGCCGCGGGAAAGTTGCTGGGCCTATCGGGATACGGGGCCGGTGTCGTATGAGTAGCGGCCGATAAGAGCTGCAAGAAAAGCCGCAAGACAACCTGCGAACGGTTGTGTCCGGTCAGGCGATTGAGGACATTCTGAAAGCCGCAGAGCTGGAGGTCGCCCTTGAAAGTTTCACGATTGATTGGATTGGCGTTGGCACTCGCACTGCCGCTTGACTCGGCACAGGCCGGCCAGAGCGTCAGTATCATCTTGAACTGGACGCCGGCGGCCGATCATTCGCCGTTCTATTACGCCAAGTCGCAAGGCTGGTACGAGAGGGCCGGGATCGATCTTTCCATCGAGGTCGGCAAGGGTTCGGGCGTCTCCTCGCTCAAGGTCGGATCGGGCGGCGCGCCGTTCGGTATCTCGGATCTCGCGACCATGCTGGTGGCCCGCAGCAAGGGCGCCGATGCCGTCGCGCTGATGAGCATCTATGCCAATACCGGGCAGACTTTCTACTGGCTCAAGAGCCAGGGCGTGAACGGCCCGAAGGATTTCGTGGGACGCAAGATCGGCAACCCGCCGGGCGATGCCTCGCGCGTCATGTGGCCGGCTTTCGCCAAGGCGGTGGGGCTTGCGCCGGAGTCAGTGTCGTTCGTCAATGTCGGGCCGACCGCGAAGTCGGCGGCGCTCAAGACCCACATCGTCGACGTCATCAGCGACTTCTATAATTCGCACGACATCAAGCTAAGGAGTTCGGCGCCGATCTCGGCTCGCTGAACTGGAAGGATATCGGCCTCAATACGTACGGCAATTCCCTGATCGTCAATGGGGCGTTCCTGGAGAAGAACCCGAAGCTCGCGCAAGACTTCGTGCGCATAACCCAGAAGGCCTATGCCGCCTGCGTCGCCGACTTCGAGCCGTGCCTGAAGGCATTGCTCGACCAGGTCACGGGGCTCGACCGCGAGGAGCAGCTGTTGCAGTGGGGCCGCATCAAATATCTGATGGCCGATGAATTCACGACCACAAAGGGGCTGGGGTGGATCGACGAAGCCCGCATGAAGAAGGACTACGATCTGGTGCAGACCTATCTCGGCATCGAAAAGCCGTTCGCGGTGGAAAGCGCGTTTACGAGCAAGCTGCTCGATCCCGGTGTCAAGATGGACGCGAGCAAGGTGAGTAACTGAACCTCCGTTCTATCCCCGTCATTGCGAGGAGCGAAGCGACGAAGCAATCCAGACTTCCTTCGCGGCTCTGGATTGCTTCGCTTCGCTCGCAATGACGTGGAGGGACTTTACGCGGACGCGGCTCAGCCTCTACCCGCTCGGCCCCAGCCCCAAACTCGCATAAATCCGCCGCGCATAGGCGCCGAACTCGTCCGTGGTCTTGATCGGCAGCGCACGGGGAAACGGTAGCTCAATCGGAAAATACTCCGCCATCCGCGCGGGGCCCGCGGTCAGCACCGCGCAATGCGAGGCGAGGAATACGGCTTCCTGGATCGAGTGGGTCACGAAGATGATCGTCTTGCAGCTCTCGCGCCAGATCCGCAGCATTTCGAGGTTCATCTGTTCGCGCGTGAGCGCATCGAGCGCGCCGAACGGCTCGTCCATCAGGATCAGCTTGGGATCGTGGATGAAGGCGCGCGCGATTGCGGTTCGCTGTTGCATGCCGCCGGAAAGCTGCTGCGGATATTTGTCCTCGTAGCCGGCAAGGCCGACGAGATTGAGCAGGTAGCGGGCTCGGTCACGCGCGGCCTTCATCGGCAGGCCGACGATCTCGGCCGGCAACAGCACGTTGTCGAGGATGGTCCGCCATTTCAGCAGCAGCGCCTGCTGAAACACCATGCCGATGTCGCGCGCAGGATCGAACGGCGTCTTGCTATTTCCGATCTTGATGGTGCCGCCATCGGCCTCGTGCAGCCCGGCCAAAATCTTCAGCACCGTGGTCTTGCCGCAGCCGGATGGGCCGACCAGCGAGATCAGCTCGCCTTCGGCGACGTCCATGGTGACGTCGGAGACGGCCAGAAACTCCGCGCCCTTCGACCGGTAGACCTTCCGGACGTTGCGCAGGCTGATGAAAGGCTCCTCCGCCGTCATGCCAGCCATTTCTGCAGATGGTCGGCGACGAAGGCGTCGTCGGAGAGATCGGCATGCTCGCGGCAGACGCGGTCGATCTCCTGCATCTGGCCGGCGCTCAACCCCTCGGCCGGATCGAGGCACCACAGCCCCTGCATCAGCCCCTGCCGCCGCAGGATTTCGTGGCAGCCGGCGATGCAGCCGTGAAAATTGTTGGCGACGTCGAAGAACGCGCTGTTGCAATCGGTGACCCGGGCGTCGAGCGCCAGCAGGTCGGCGGGCAGGGTGTCCTTGCCCCGCGCCGACTTGCACATCTCGAACTGCTTGATCGCAGCCGCGGTCCACACCGACCAATGGCCGAGCAAGCCGCCTTTGAAATAGGTGCGCGTGGTGACGCCGTTGTCGCGGAGGTCGAACGGCAGCATGAGATCGAGCAGGATATGGTCGTCATTGCCGGTATAAAGCGCGACACGGTCGAGCGCGCCGGCCGCGGCGACGCCGCGCAGAACGTCGAGCGTGCGGTAGCGATTGAACGGCGCGATCTTGATCGCGATGACGTTGTCGATCGCGGCAAATCGTTGCCAGAAATTCGCGCTCAGGATCACACCGCCGACAGCGGGCTGCAGGTAGAATCCGACCAGCGGAATCTCGTGTGCCACGGCTTCGCAATGCGCGATGATCTCGTCTTCGGAGGCGGACTTCATCGCGGCAAGGCTGAGCAGCCCGGCATGGTAGCCGATGCCACGCGCGATATCGGCTTCCGCGATCGCTTGCTGCGTCGGGCCCGCAAGGCCCGCGACCATTGCAAGCGGCCGCTTGGTCCAGTCGGCGGCGGTCCGTGC
>JACDAG010000011.1 GCA_013695565.1 Bradyrhizobium sp. | reverse complement strand
AAGCGAAGCAATCCATTCTTTCTTTCCGTCGCGGCATGGATTGCTTCGCTTCGCTCGCAATGACGGTGGAGGGGCCACCTTGGTCCCCTTTCTCCTGTGGGCGCGCTGTGGATGAGCGCGATGGTGCCTTGACGCAGGGCATCGCACTCTTGAGGGTCAACCTTGAAAAAGCGCCGCGCGGGAAAGCGTGCGGCGCTTGATCTTTCAAGCCACCAATTCAGTTCCATTCAGGAGTACCCGATGGCCACCTCTGCCGCCGCCGTCCAGGAAGAACCCGCGACCAAATTCGCAAAAGACCAGCTCAAGGCCATCGTCGAGCGCATCGAGCGGCTGGAAGAGGAAAAGAAGACGATCTCGGACGATATCCGCGACGTCTACGCCGAAGCCAAGGGCAACGGTTACGACGTCAAGGCGCTGCGCACCATCGTGCGCCTGCGCAAGCAGGACGCCAATGAGCGTGCCGAGCAGGAGACCATCCTGGAGACCTATATGCAGGCGCTGGGAATGCTGTGAGGCGTCAGCCGGCAGTCTTTTCCGGCCCAAACAAGCTTGGGCGACGGCCGCGCGTCTGTTAGGCTACCCGCCAGGGAGCCGGAAATGGACGTGCCCGGACCAGAGCGGAGGCTCGCAGCGGTCTTTGCCGCCGACATGGTCGGCTACAGCCGGCTGATGGAGGTCGACGAGACGGGGACACTTGCGCGTCTCAAGACCCACCGGATCGAACTCATCGATCCGGCGATCGCGAAGAACCATGGCCGCATCATCAAGACCACCGGCGACGGCATGCTGGTCGAATTCCGCAGCGTCGCGGACGCTGTGCTGTGCGCTGCCGAGATTCAGCGGCGGATGGCGCGGCGCAACGCCGACGTATCGCCGGCGCGCTGGATTCAGTTCCGCATTGGCATCAATCTGGGCGACGTAATCGTCGAGGACAACGACATCTTCGGCGATGGCGTCAATGTGGCGGCGCGCCTCGAAATGCTGGCTGACCCTGGCGGCATCTGTGTCTCGGGAGCGGTACGCGATCAGGTCGGCCAACGACTGGATGACGTCGTATTCGAGGATCTCGGCGAGCAGAGCGTCATGAACATTGTCCGTCCGATCCGCGTCTTCAAGGTTCGGTTCGACGCCGATCCAACAGCCGCGCCAAGGGGCACAAAAGACACCGCGGTGGCGGCGCCGGTCGCCAAAAAGCCGTCGATCGCCGTGCTGCCCCTCGCCAACATGAGCGGCGATCCGGAACAGGAATTCTTCGCGGACGGGCTCACCGAGGACATCATTACCGAGCTGTCGCGCTTCCGCGATTTGCTCGTCATCTCGCGCAACTCGACCTTCGTGCACAAGGGCAAGGCGGTGAACGTGCGCGAAATCGCGCGCGAATTTGGCGTCGATTACGTCCTCGAGGGGAGCGTGCGCAAGGCGCGCGATCGCGTCCGCGTTACCGTACAGCTGATCGATGCAGAAACCGACCAGCACGTCTGGGCTGAACGTTACGACCGCGAGCTTGAGGACATATTCGCCATTCAAGACGAGATCACCCACGCGATCGTCGCGACGCTCCCTGGCAGGGTCGAGGCCGCCACGCACGACCGCGCGAAACGCAAGCCGACCGACAGTATGGCGGCATACGAGTGCGTGCTGGCCGCCAAGGTGCGGCACCACCGCTCGACGCGGGAGGACAACGCCGAAGCGCAGCGCCTGCTCGATCGCGCCCTCGCGCTCGACCCGAACTATGCCCATGCCCACGCCTGGAAAGCATGCGTCCTGGGTCAGACGTGGGTCTATGGCTGGTGTGCCGATCGCGAGGCCACCTTCGAGCAGGTGGCCGCGGAACTGGAGATTACGCTGGCGCTCGACGACAATGACAGCGACGTACACCGGATTCTCGCCGCGCTGAACCTGAACCGTGACGATCATGACAAGGCCGCGTATCATCAGGAGCGGGGGCTCGCGCTCAACCCCAACTACGACCTTGTCGTGGTGCAGCAGGGCGAGCTTCTAACCTGGCTCGGGCGGCCGGAGGAAGGCATCGACTGGATCAAGAAGGCGATGCGCCTCAATCCGTATCACCCGGAACGCTTCTGGAGCCACCTCGGGCGGGCCTGCTATTGCGCCGAGAAATATGCCGACGCTATCGAGTCCTTCTCGCGTATCACGCGGCCCGACTACACCCATCATGCCTTCCTCGCAGCCACGTTTGCGCAAATGGGCAACGCGGTCGCGGCCGCGGCGCACGCGGCAGAGGTGCTGAAGTCTGAGCCGACATTCTCGGTGGCTGCTTACCTTGCCACCCAACACTACAAGCACGCTATCGACCGCCAGCGTCACGAGACTGGCCTGCTCAAGGCAGGCTTGCCGGCCTGACGCAGCGGAGCACAAACGCGCGCTCAGTGAGGACGGCGTCAAGGCGCCTCGCTTTTGCGAGGACGATATCGAGATTGTGGGAGATGTGCGCTTAGCGCAGCGACGCCGTGCGCACCACGAACGACTGCGTGGTGAGTTTGGCGGTCGCCGATCCGGTGAACCGGTCGGTGGTCATGCCCATCATCGGATCTTCCGAGAAGGTCATCGTGATCGCAATTTGCGGCTTCACGAAATAATTGCGCATCAGGCTCATGTTGGTATCGCCGAGCACGGTCGTCGACATCGCGCTGCTCGCGCTCGGCGCCAGCATCACGACCCGCATCCAGATATCGTTGCTCTTGCCGGCGGCGAGGCGCGTCGATGTCGAGATCACGCTGTTCTGACCCTGCGCACCCTTGGCGACCACGGTGTTGATTTCGGTGGCCGGAGCCGCCGCGCTACGCGTCGGCCGGACATTGCGCGGCATCGGCGCCGAGGCAGTTACCACGTTGGAACGGTCAACCGGTGAGGAAGCGGCGGGCGCATAGGCCAGCGCCTTGTTGAAGGTGTCGGAAACGCTGGCGGTCGACTGCGGGTCGGCGGCGCCGACGGCTTGCCGCGCCTTGAGGGCTGCGACCTGCGCGGGAGTGGCCTGATTGGCCGGCGTCCGTGCGTCGCCCCAGAAGCCGCGGGCGTTGATGATATCGGAGGGGGTCTGCGGTTTCGGCTCAGCGGAAGCCTGTGCGACGGGGGCTGGCTTCGATTCAGCCTTGTTGGATTCCACCTTGGATTTCGGTGCCGGAACCATCTGCGCGTCAGCAGAGGCCAGCTGGATCATCGCCGCAGCCGGCTTCGCGCGCGGTGTCGGCACCACCTCGGCGGTCTTGGTCTCGGTGGCCTTTGCATCGGTGTTCCTGGCGGGCACTGCGGCCACGGAAGCCGGCGCGGGTTTCTCGTTCTTGATGGTGACGGGAGCGCTGCCCTCATCATCCTCATCGTTGGACTTGCCGCCCTTGAACAGCGAGGCAAACAGGCTGGGCTTCCTGCCGACGGTTGTGGCGTCATCGCCGCTACCGCGCTTCTCGATCTCGGCGCGGGCCAGTTCATACCCCTTCAGCGGACCACCATTCGAGGGCAGGTGGACGGTGCGGCCATCGGGGAACACCCGGGCCAGCTGATCATGGCTCATGCGTGGCCAGTGACGGACGCTGCCGGTATCGAGATGAACGAACGGCGATCCCGAGGTCGGATAGAAGCCGACGCCGCCACGCTGCAGGCGAAGGCCGGCGGCGCGGATCTGCTCGAGCGGTATCTCGGGGATGTAGAAATCCATCGCATGGCCGAGCATGTGCTGGCTGAAGCGGGCTACGCCGGAGGAGCGGCGGCGGAGCATGGAATTGGTGGCGGGAGAGCGGTAGGCGGAGATGATCTGGATCGGCTTCTTGCCGTCGACGTCGCGGTAGACTTCCCAGAGGATGTCAAAGAGGTGACGATCCATCGTGGTCTGGTCCTGGCTGCGCCAGTCACGGAGGAAGTAATTTATTTTCTTCAGCGCTTCTTCGTCGTAGCGGCCGTCGCGCTTGAAGGTAACGGTGAGGTCTTCGTTGGAGTGGGTATGGTGGAAGGAAAGCGTGCGGGTCTCATTCAGCGCGGTCGCGTCGTGCACCGTCCCGGCTCCGGCAATGAGCAACAGGGAAGACAGGCCGATTTGATATCCGGCCTTCGGTAGACGAAGCGAATTGAATTGGCGCGCGAAACCAGCCAGCACGTATGAGCCCACCCAGTCGACCAGCGATCATGGATCTCTTTCGCAAAACCCCGGCGAAAGAGGGTGAACGCTTTATTAAAGCGGGAGGGTTAACCGAAGTTTACCGACCCGCCCCCAAGTTAGGCTTAACCTAACCCGCCGACTGTGGCGAAAAAGTGCCCGGTGCCAAATCCGAGATGGATAATGGTTAACGTAAACGATCTCGCCGAAGGAGCGAGATCGTTGATTTTTCTTTGATATTTCGACGGGCTGGCCGAAGCGGAAATTAACGGGTTATCACCCGCCGCTGCTGTTGGGGTTGCTGCTGAGGCCGACGGCCCACCGGAGCGGGAGGCGTGACGGCCGGTCCGCCGAACAGCCGTTCGAAGAACGAAGGACCGGAGCTGCCGCCGTCATTGAAGGCGACGTTGGACGGCAGGGACGATCCGCTCGGCCGGGCGTAGCTCGGATTGGCATGGGCGACGACGTTCTCGAGGTCGCGGCTGCCGGAGTTCTTGAGCAGCGGCATCATCCTTGCGTCGCGGCCGTAGACGTCCCGGCGCAACTGCAGCTTGCCGTGCTCATCCACGAACGCGGTCTGATAGGTGATGTGGACCGGGACCGGCGTCGGGAATTTCAGGTCGATCTCGCTGCGGCCATACATGCTGCGGATTTTCTCCGGCGTGTATTTGTCGTTCGGCATCACGATGTTGAGCAGCGTCGAGGCGTATTGATCCGGATTCTGCACCCGCATGCAGCCATGGCTGAAGGCGCGCTCTTCCTTGGCGAACAGGTTCTTGTCCGGGGTGTCGTGCTGATAGACCAGGAACTTGTTCGGGAAGTTGAAGCGGATCCGGCCGAGCGCATTGGCTTCGCCCGGCGGCTGCGAGATGTGGATCGAACCGTCGCGGTTGCGTTCGAGCTTCAATCCCATGCGTTGCAGCACGGTCGGATCCTGCTGCAGTGCCGGCAGGTATTCGTTGTAGATGATCGACGGCGGCACGTTCCAGGTCGGATTGACCGTGATGAATTTCATCGTCTCGGTCAGCATCGGCGTGGCGTGGTTGCCCGGCTTTCCGGTCACCACACGGGTGGTCCAGACCTGGGCGCCGCCCTGCATCACCTTGAGCGTGAAGTCGGGCACGTTGAGAATGACGTAAGCATTGTTGAGCGAAGGCACGCCGAGCGTGCGCGGCAGCCAGCGCAGGCGTTCCATGTTGACGATCACGGTGTCGATCTGGCGGTCGCGCTTCGGACTGTTGATGGCCTTGACGGTCTTGTCGTCGAGCACGCCGGTCGGCTTGAGGTCGACGCCTTCCTGGAACTTGCGCACCGCCGCAACGACCTTGGCGTCGTATTTGGTGTCATCGGGATTTTCGGTGATGCCGAGCTTGGCGCGCAGTTGCGGCACACGCGGATCATCGGGGGCGAGTTCCGGCTGTTTCTTGGTCGCCGCCTTGAATGCGAGCGGAGCGCCTTCGGCGATCTGCACCACCGGTCCTTCGCCCTGGCCGCGCAGTTCGGCAAGCTTGGCCTTCAAATCCTTGTAGAGCTTGATCGGCGGGTTGTAGGCGTCGAGTGCAACGGAAGCATCCTTGGCGGTCGAGATGTTGGTCAGCACCTCCGTCGGATCGGTCGGATGTTCGGGGTAGAGGATGTCGGCCGAGACCTGCGACCAGTGCATCCGGCTGCTCTGCGCCTGGCGCGCATAGTCCAGCATGCTGGCGGTCAGTTTCAGTTCGGCATCGGCGAGTTGGTCGGGCGAGGTGGCGGCGGCGAAATCCGGCACCGGATAGTCGGCGGCATTGAGGCCGTCGGCGGCGGCATCCTTCAGGCGCGCGACGACGCCCTTGGCGCTGGC
>JACDAG010000007.1 GCA_013695565.1 Bradyrhizobium sp. | reverse complement strand
CCGATCACGTCCGCGCCGAGCCGTGCCCAGGCCGCACCCACCGTGCCGTAATGGCTGATGAGGACATAGGACAGGACCAGATTGGCGACGATGATCGAGGCGGTATTGATCAGATAGAAGGAGTTGCGGCCCGACAGCAGGAAGCTGGCGTGCAGATATTGCTGGGTCAGGATCTGGAACACCACGGCGACCGCGATGATCGGGATGGTCTGCGCCGCCATCTCGCGGAAATCGGCGCCGAGAATGACATTGGCGACATGGGCGGAAATCATCGCAAAGCCGAGGCAGGCCGGCAGCGTGATGCTGAGCAGCAACTCGACGCATTCATTCAGATGCGACCGCACCGCGGCGTCGCCCTTGCTGGCGCGAATCTGGATCGCCATCGGATAGAAGGCCGCGGCGACACTGATCGCCGGCAGCATCAGGGTCTGGCGGACGAGATCGAGGGCGGCGACATATTTTCCGGCCTCGGCGGCGCCCACGAGATTGGCGATCATGAAGCGATCGGTGACGGTGGAGATGCCGAGCAGCAGGATCGACACCGTCAGCGGCAGGCCGGCTTTCGCCACGGCCAGGAGAGCGACGCGGTCGAAGCTGAGCACCGTGCCCCGCCAGGCCTTGCGGGATTGAACCAGCACCGCCAACGCGTAAGCCGCCGCGGACGAGAGCAGCAGCCAGAAGCCGTTGGGACTGATGAGCGCCACCAGCGTGCCGAAGCCGAGCACGGCGACGGCGCGAACCAGCGTCGCCTTCATCACCGCAACCGACATCAGCCGGGCGCGGACCATATCCTGGGTCAGTTCGAACAGGCCGATCGCAACCGCCAGCACCACCGCGGCGAGCGCCGTGGCGTTATCCAGCCCGACCAGCCGCGCCGCGCCATAAGCCAAGGGCGCGCTGAGGCAGCAGATCAAGAAGCCCGACAGCACGACGCCGCGGACATCGGCGCCGTCAGCCTTGGCGTGCTCGCTGAGGATCAGGTTCCGGAACCAGCTGACGAGGCAGATGCTGAACACGGTCGCGAAGCCGACGCCGAGCAGGTAGACGCCATAATCAAGCGGCGAGAACAGCCGCGTGAAGATGAACACACTCAATAACCCCAGCAACGCCGAGAGGGCGTTGGCGGCGAGATTGATACTGGCTTGACCGATCAGCATGGACACGGAATCCCTTTGGCTGACCATTGAGCAAGATCGATGCCGGACGGAACCGCCGAGACGCGCGGCGAGTTGCGGTGGTTAATTCAACGTGTGGCTAAACCATAGCAAGCCGCTCGATCGCGTCCGCTAACCACGTTGCAGGCGTAATTCGCGGCGTGCAGCCGTGCTTTCGAAGACTTGCCCGAATATTGCAGAGCGGGATTCCGCATCGCCGATGCTCTTCGGCATGAGTGTTGGCGTATGGCTGATTGCAGGTATTTCCGCTTCGATTTTCCGATACCCGATCCACGCCCAGCGACAGTAACCCGTTTCGGCACACCTCAACTGACCGGGTTGTCCGGTTTTGAAACGGTGCCGGCCGATCGTGGTTACCGCGCCGGCTCGGGGCGTCCCCGATGAAATACCGCGCGGATATCGACGGCCTGCGCGCGCTCGCCGTCATTCCGGTCTTGCTTTATCACGTCGGCGTGCCCGGCTTTGCGGGCGGCTTTGTCGGCGTCGACATCTTCTTCGTCATATCAGGCTATCTGATCTGCGGCATGATCGATGCGGACATCCGCAACGGATCGTTCTCGCTCGAAAATTTCTACAAGCGCCGGATCCTGCGCATCCTGCCGGCGCTGTTCGTCATGCTGCTGGTCACGAGCGTGCTGGCCTATCTCTATTGCCTTCCGGTCGAACTGATCGATTTTTCCAAAAGCCTCGCCAGCGCCGTCGGCTCGATCGCCAACGTCTACTTCGCGCAGACCGCCGGCTATTTCGAGGGCCCGGCCGAAACCAAGCCCTTGCTGCACACCTGGTCGCTCGGCGTGGAGGAGCAGTTCTACTTCATCGCACCGCTGCTGATGCTGCTTGCCTACCGCCTGGTGCCGGCGCGTGCGAAGCTGCTGTTTGCGGTCGTCTGCGCGCTTTCGCTTGTGGCGGCGATCGCCATGACCACGCGAAATCTCACCTTCGCATTCTATCTCACCCCGTTCCGCGCCTGGGAGCTGGCGCTCGGCGCGATGGTGTCGGTGAAATTCTTTCCCGTGTTGCAGAGCACGTTCTGGAAGAATTTCTGCGGCATCGCCGGCCTAATGCTTCTGTTCGGCGTCATCCTGCTTGGATCGCCCGCGGTGCCGCTGCTGCTGATGACGTCGCTCGCCAGTGTCGGCGCCGCATTGGTGATCGCTTCCAGCGAAAGTGGGCTGTCGCTGGCCGGACGCTTGTTATCGCTGCCGGCGCTGGTCGCGATCGGGTTGATATCCTATTCGCTGTATCTGTGGCATTGGCCGCTGATCGTATTCCAGCGCACCGATATGCTGTTCGGCCCGGAGCAGGCCGGGTCCACCAAGCTGACGCTGATCACGCTGTCGGTGGGCATCGCCTATTTGTCCTGGAAGCTGATCGAGTTGCCGTTCCGCTCGCTGGCGCGCGGGGCATCGCGGGCCGTCGTCTTTGGCGCGGCTTCAGCCTCGATGGCCGCGACGTTTGCGCTGTGCGGGCTGGTGTTCATCCTGAGCGGGGCACCCTCGCGGTTCCCGAACCGGGTGGTGCAGATCGGCGCATATCTGGATTATGATTCATCGGCCGAATTTCGCACCGGGCGCTGCTTCCTGCTGACCGGCCGTCAGCATTTTGATCCCGAGACGTGCCTGAAGGCGGATCCGGCACGGCCGAACTATCTGCTGATCGGCGACAGCCATGCCGCACATCTGTGGTCCGGGCTTGCAGCCGCTTTACCTGATGTGAACGTCATGCAGGCGACCGCGAGCCTCTGTCGGCCGGCCGTTCTGCCGGGGTCGCGACACGATACCACGACCTGCCGGGATTTGATGGAACTCGTCTTCAACGATTTCCTCGTCAACAACAGGGTCGATAAGGTGCTTCTCGCCGCGTCATGGAAGGACGAGGATTTGCCGATGCTGTCGGCGACGCTGGAGACATTGAAATCGAGAGGCCTCGACGTCACGGTGCTGGGACCGATCGTCGAATACGACACGGCCTTGCCGCGGCTTCTGGCCGATGAAATCCTGCTCGACAGTCCCTCGCACGCCAACGCGCGGCGCAGGCCCGGCATTCGCGAGCGCGATCTCGCCATGAACCGGCTGGTGACCGCGCAGGGCGCGACCTATCTTTCGGTATACGATGCCATGTGCCGTGACGATCGTTGCGATGAGTTTGCCGAAGCCGATGTTCCGATGCAGTTCGACGCGGGCCACCTCACCGCCAAGGGGGCGGCCGAGGTGGGCCGAAGGCTCGCCATTGCCTTCACGAAACCGATGAGGGTGGGCGATGTTTCGAACTAGAGCGTTTTCAAGCGAAGTGGATACCGGTTCGCGTGAAGAAAACGCGTTAAAACAAAAAATTGGAGCCCCGTTCCGATTCCATCGGAACGGAAAAGGCTCTGGTCAAGCCGCGCCTCGCCGTCGCGTCGCACTGAAGCGGCTGGTGTTCTTTCTGGTGGCCTTTGTGTTGAGCCTGCTGCTGCTGGCGCGGGTCGACACCCATGCTGCCCCGCGCGTCGTTTCGAGTCCTGCGAAGTTCGCCGGCGCCTTTGTCGATTGGGGTCCGGTCGGGCGCGAGCGCATGCTGCAGGCCTGGGAAAAATGGCTGAAGCAGCCGCCTTCGTCGGTGCTGGGCGTCGATTTCTACGGCCAGACCAATTGGGATGATTTCCACAAGCTCGACTGGGTGCCGGGCCTCTGGAAAAAGCTCAATCCGTCGCGCAACGTCGTCTGGTCGGTGCCGCTGACGATCACGGGGACGCCGCTCGCCGACGTCGTCAGTGGTCTGCACGACCGCGAGTTCGAGGCCGCCGCCCGCGCGATCGCGGCGGCGCAGCCCAAGGCGATCATCCGTCTCGGTTGGGAAATGAACCTCTCCCAGATGGGATGGTTCGCCAAGGACCATGAAGCCGACTACATCGCCGCGTTCCGGCGCGTCGTCGGCATCTTTCGCGCTCACTCCCGCGAGTTCAAATACGATTGGTGTCCGGGATGGGGAACGCAGGAAACGCCGGCGGATCTCGCCTATCCCGGCGACGATGTCGTCGATTACATCGGCCTCGATGTCTACGATTTCAACTATGAGGGTTCCCCCGAAGAGCGGTGGAACACGCAATACCTGAAGGCGCCGTTCGGCTTGGAATGGCATCGCGACTTTGCCGCCAAACACGGCAAGCGGATGAGCTATCCCGAATGGGGCGTCGGCCAGTTCGGCGATAATCCGTACTTCATTCAGCAGATGCACGACTGGCTGGTGAAGAATCGGGACAACATTGCCTACGCCGCCTATTTCAATGTCGACGGGCTCTGGCCGACGCAAATCGACAACGGCAAGTTTCCGAAATCGCAGGCGCTGTTCAGGAAACTGTTCAGCCGCTGACTCCGGCGCGCGAGGCCGTTTAATCCGGATTTAACCCCATCCATTAACCGTCGGGAACAATTCGGTGCCGCCGGGCATGCTGTCGGACCGGATATTGCAGCAATGCTCTTGTATCGTCTGGATTCCGGAAAGCGTTCCGGAACGGACGATCGTTTCGGAACGCTTATGTCCTGATCCCCGTTTCGGGACGACACACAAAAATCGCCATGCGCCAGAGTTCGACTGGATTGCCGCAA
Organism: Bradyrhizobium sp.; assembly: GCA_013695565.1. Classification (GTDB taxonomy): domain Bacteria; phylum Pseudomonadota; class Alphaproteobacteria; order Rhizobiales; family Xanthobacteraceae; genus Bradyrhizobium. Next base: position 774 of record JACDAG010000007.1, on the reverse strand, counting down.
GATGGAAACCACTGACACCATGCCGCACGCGTCGCGCGCATTTGCGGCGATCTCGCCGGCCCTCGATCCTTCCTCGGTTCCGATCGTGGTCTGCATTCCCTGCTTCCGCCGGCCGCAGCACCTGCGGCAGACGCTGGAATCGCTGGCAGGCCAGCGCACCGCGCGGCGCTTTGCCGTGGTCATGGTCGAGAACGATGTGCAGCGGAGCGAGAGCGTCCCGGTGGCCGCGGAATTCCTGGCATCGGGAAAGTTTCATGGGATCTGCGTGGTCGAGCCACGGCAAGGCAATTGCCATGCGATCAATGCCGCGTTCGAGACAGCGCTGGATACATTCCCGGCCGCAACCAGCTTCCTGATGATCGACGATGACGAAATCGCCTCGCCCGACTGGCTGGAGCGGATGATCTCCACGGCCGAGACCACCGCCGCCGATGTCGTCGGCGGCCCGGTCAGGCCTCACTTCGATGATGCGCGCAAACGGGGGCTGCGCCGTCACCCGGCATTCGCGCCGGCCTACGCGACGTCTGGGCCGGTGCCGGTGATCTATGGCTGCGGCAACTGCCTGATCCGGCGTTCGGTGTTCGAGCGCGTCGGCGCTCCGGCGTTCGATCTGCGCTTCAATTTCCTCGGCGGCGGCGACACCGACTTTTTCTACCGCTGCCTGCGCCTCGGCATGCGGTTTCACTGGGTGGCGGAGGCCTCGATCAGCGAAACGGTGCCGCCGAGCCGGACCAAACTGAGCTGGCTCATCACGCGGGGTCTGCGGATCGGCGC
>JACDAG010001005.1 GCA_013695565.1 Bradyrhizobium sp. | reverse complement strand
GGCTTCCGCTAGCTTGACGAAATCCGGCAGCGCCTCGGAATAGGTATGCGACAGCCGGTTGCCGTGCAGCAACTGCTGCCACTGCCGGACCATGCCCATGTACTGGTTGTTGAGGATGAAGATCTTGATCGGCAATTCGTACTGAACCGCCGTCGACATCTCCTGCATCGTCATCTGTACCGAGGCATCGCCCGCGATGTCGATCACGAGGCTGTCCCGATGCGCGACCTGGACGCCGAGCGCCGCCGGCAGGCCGTAGCCCATGGTGCCGAGGCCGCCTGACGTCATCCAGCGGTGCGGCTCCTCGAAGCCGAAGAACTGCGCCGCCCACATCTGGTGCTGACCGACTTCGGTCGTGATGTAGGTGTCGTGCCCGCGCGTGGCCTCGAACAGACGCTCGATGGCATATTGCGGCTGGATGACATCGGTGTTCTTCCGGTAGGCGAGCGAATTGCGCGCCCGCCATTTGGCGATCTCCTGCCACCACGGCTTGATGTCCGGCTTCTTCGCTTCCGCCTTGAACACCTGCAGCAGGTCGCCGAGCACGTTGGCGACGTCGCCGATGATCGGGACATCGACGCGGATGTTCTTGTTGATCGAGGACGGATCGATATCGATGTGGATCTTCTTCGAACCCGGCGAGAAGGCGTCGGTGCGGCCGGTGATGCGGTCGTCGAAACGCGCGCCGACGCACAGCATGACGTCGCAATCATGCATCGCCATGTTGGATTCATAGGTGCCGTGCATTCCGAGCATGCCGAGCCAGTTCTTGCCGGTCGCGGGATAAGCGCCGAGGCCCATCAGGGTTGAAGTGATGGGAAAGCCGGTGACTTCGACCAGTTCGCGCAGCAGCTTTGACGCCTCAAGTCCGGAATTGATGACGCCGCCGCCACTATAGATCACCGGGCGCTTGGCACCGGCGAGCAACGCCACGGCTTTGCGGATCTGCGCCGCGTCGCCCTTGACCCGCGGCGTGTAGGACACGTGCACATCGGACTTCCGCGGCGGATGATAGGTGCCGGTCGCGAACTGCACGTCCTTTGGCACGTCGACCACGACGGGGCCGGGACGGCCGGTGGTCGCGACATAGAACGCCTCGTGCAGCACCTTGGCGAGATCGTTGACGTCGCGCACCAGCCAATTGTGCTTGGTGCAGGGACGGGTGATACCGACGGTGTCACATTCCTGGAACGCGTCGTTGCCGATCAGATGCGTCGGCACCTGGCCGGTGATGCAGACCAGCGGGATCGAATCCATCAGCGCATCGGTCAGCGGCGTCACCATGTTGGTGGCGCCGGGGCCGGAGGTCACCAGCACCACGCCCGGCTTACCGGTCGAGCGCGCATAGCCCTCGGCGGCGTGGCCGGCGCCCTGTTCGTGCCGCACCAGGATGTGCTCGACCTCGCTCTGCTGGAAAATCTCGTCATAGATCGGAAGCACCGCGCCGCCGGGATAGCCGAACAGATGCTGGACGCCATGATCGATGAGCGCGCGCACGACCATCGCGGCGCCGGTCATCTGGTTCGGATCGTGGCTGTTGTCGGTCATGACGTGTTCCTTGGCTTGCTCCGGATGCGCCGTTGGGCGCGACTTCGTCGGTTTGGATTTCGGGAAATAAAAAAGGGCCCCAGAGGCCCCATGCACACCGCCTGAATTTGGATGGCCTCAGCCATCCCGGGCGGTGCGCCTGGGTACGACTACGATAAGGAGTTTGGTAATAATATTACGCATTGGATAGCCCTGACTTCCCAAAGATTACGCGGTTTATAGCGACCAAACCCCGGAAGTCAAGGGAAGGACGCGTAAACCGCGATTTAAGGAGTGTAACGGGGTTCCGGCCGTTCGGCGAGTGCGAATTTGCTGTTCCCTGCCATGCATCCGTCCTTGCGAGCCAACGGGTCACGCGAAAGCGCGCCCGATGACAGGCTCCGCGATGCAATCCGCGGCGCGGCATGGGAGCTATGGATTGCTTCGTCGCTTACGCTCCTCGCAATGACGGAAATACCGTCTCCAGCCACCCCCTCGCCGCCTCCGGCGCCACCCATTCGAACTCCGGTAGCTGATGCCGGAACCAGGTGAATTGCCGCTTGGCGTAGTGGCGGGTGTCGGCGCGGCCGATTTCGGCGGCTTCCTCGCGGGTGATTTGGCCCCGCAAGTGCCGGATCAGCGCCGGCACGCCGTGGGCCTTCATCGCCGGCAGCAGCGGGTCGAGTTTTCGCGCAGCGAGGCTTGCCACTTCTTCCAGGGCACCCGCCGCCAGCATGGCATCAAACCGCCCATCGATCCGCGCATAGAGCTGGTCGCGCTCCGGCGCCAGAAACAGCGCGTGGAATGCGCCCTGAGGCAGCAGCGGCGGCAGGCCTTCGCGGTGCCAATCGGTCAGCGCGCGGCCGGTCGCCTCGACCACTTCCAGCGCACGCGCGATACGGGCACGGTCGCGCGGCTTCAATCGTTCCGCCGACACCGGATCGCGCGTTGCGAGTTCGGCATGCAGCGCCTCGACGCCGTCGCGTTCCAGCCGCGCGCGCACATCGTCGCGCACGTCGGCCGGGATCGGCGGCACCGCCGACAGGCCGCGCGTCAGCGCCTTGAAATAGAGCCCGGAACCGCCGACCAGGATCGGCAGGCGTTTTGCCGCTTGCGCCTCCGACAGCATCCCGGCGGCATCCGCGACCCAGGCCCCGGCCGAAAAATTCACGGCGGCATCGACGTGGCCATAGAGCCGGTGCGGCGCCAGCGCCTCTTCGGCCGCCGTCGGCCGCGCCGTGATGATGCGGAGATCGCGATAGACCTGCATGGAATCGGCATTGATGACGACGCCGCCGGTTTTTTGCGCAAGCGCAAGCGCAAGCGCCGACTTGCCGCTGGCGGTCGGCCCTGCGATAAGCACGGCCTTATCCTGGAATAGCGAATTCGCCTGCATGTCCCTCGTCGCCACGCTCATCTGCAATCCCGTCAACCCCGCGCTCGACTCCTCGATCGTCGACGGCGCGCTGGCCGTTCTGCCCTCGCCCGGATCAGCCCAATGGCTGTTCGACGAGGTGGCGGTCGATATTCCCTTCACCGGTAGCGAAGATATCAAGGCGATCGAAGCCCGCCTGCGCCAGGCGCGCGGCGACCTGCCGATCGACATTGTCGTGCAGCCTGCCGCGTTCAGGCGCAAGAAGCTTTTTCTCGCCGACATGGATTCCACCATGATCGGCCAGGAATGCATCGACGAACTGGCGGATTTCGCCGGACTGAAAGCCCATGTCGCCGCCATCACCGAACGCGCGATGCGCGGCGAGATCGAGTTCGAGCCGGCACTGCGCGAGCGCGTCGCACTGTTGAAAGACCTGCCGGTCGGCGTCGTCGATGAGGTCCTGAAGAAGCGCATCACGCCGACACCGGGCGGCCGCCAACTGGTCATGACCATGCGCGCCAACGGCGCTTACACCTGCCTCATCTCGGGCGGCTTTACGTTGTTCACCAATGCAGTTGCAGCTCTGATCGGCTTCCAGGAAAACCGCGCCAACGAATTGAAGGTAGCGAACGGCAAGCTCACCGGCGAAGTCACCGAGCCGATACTGGGCCGCGCCACCAAACTCGCGACGTTGATCGAACTCACGGAATCCTTCGACCTCGACGACATTGACACCATGGTGACCGGCGACGGCGCCAACGATCTCGGCATGATCGAGGCCGCCGGCCTCGGCGTCGCCTATCACGCCAAGCCCGCGGTGGCGGCCGCCGCCGCGGCGCGGATCGACCATGGCGATCTCACGGCCCTGCTCTATGCGCAGGGTTATCGGCGGGATGAGTTCGTGGAAGCGTAAATCTCGGTGTCGTCCATGCGAACGCAGGGACCCATACGCCGCGGCCATGCCGTGGCGCGATGAGGCTAGTTGCCTTTGCTACAATACGCGCCGGTGGCTATGGGTCCCTGCGTTCG
>JACDAG010000982.1 GCA_013695565.1 Bradyrhizobium sp. | reverse complement strand
CCGCCATGCCGAGGCCGGCCGAAATCGAGGTCGAGGAATGCGCGGCGCCGAACGGATCGTAGTCGCTCTCGCTGCGCTTGGTGAAACCGGACAGGCCGCCGGCGGTGCGCAAGGTGCGAATCCGGTCGCGGCGGCCGGTCAGGATCTTGTGCGGATAGGCCTGATGGCCGACGTCCCAGATCAGGCGGTCGCGCGGGGTGTCGAAGATGTAATGGATGGCGGTGGTGAGTTCGACGACACCGAGGCCGGCACCGAAATGGCCGCCCGTCACCGAAACCGCGTCGATGGTCTCCTGACGCAGCTCGTCGGCGACTTGCTGGACCTGCTCGATCTTGAGCTTGCGAAGGTCATCGGGCGTGCGAATGGTATCGAGAAGTGGCGTCTTACTAAATTCGGTCACAGCGATATTCCAATTTTGCATGTCAGGGCGAATGGCCCGACGCGAGATGGGTTGCGCATTAGCCGCGCAGCGAAAATCCAGACGCCGGGCGCCATCTCGGCAGGCCGGCCTCTGATTTGAAAGCCTAGATGCGCTCCGGATCGAACCATGTGATAAGCATCACTTGGTAGCTCTAACCCTTCCCGGTCGGTTTCCTCAGCGATTTGAAGTGCTTACTACCGTCAGAAAATTCCCGGCAGGCGGCTCTCCTCAGCCCATAGAACTGCAAGCTTTACACCAAAGCGGCGGCCAAAGCCAACCCGCAGGGGAGGCCGGGTTCCAGCCGAGGGACCGAAAAAGCTCGATTTTTCAACCGCTGCGGCGGGCGGAAGGTTCCCTGTCGCCTAAATCCTTGGCATCCGCAGGCCCGGTGCGGGCGGATTCGATTCGTTTCCAGGCCCGTTCGCGGGCCGCCGGATCGCCGGTCGCAGCCGCCAGCGCCGCATCCGGAACGGCCATGCGCACGCTCAGGGGAATTGGTCCGCAGACGATCATGAAGAAGTCGTAGGCGTGGGGCCGTTCATTGGCCATCACGAACTGGAAATGGACCTTGAAGAACTGCCAGCGAAAGGTCTCGTAATGGTCGGCCCGGACAATGTCGCGGAAACGCACCGGCACGATCGTGGGATTGCGCCGTGCGCTCCCGACCTCGATGCCGTGGCTCTTGATCGGATCGAACTGGTAGAAGTTCATCACGTCCTTGCGTGCCTGGCAGTCGATCCAGTCGATCGACGGCTCGACCGCGAGCTGGCGCAAGTGCTCGCGAAAATCCTTCGCCGCCGCATGGAAGCCGACAATCGGGAGATTGCCGCCGATCGTCAGCAGCACGATGCGCGGGCCGTGACGCCCCAACGCGGGATCGAGCTTGAGGGCGCGCGCCAGCATTTCGGTGCCGAGAAACGATCCGGAACTGTGGCCGACAACGATGATCTCTTCGGCGTCACTTGAGTGCGCCACATTGACGAGGTGCTGCGCGAAGCGGTCGAGGCGCTGGTCCCAGTCGGGGCGGGCGCGGTGGGCAAAGGCCCAGGTCCAGATCCAGTCGGACAGCAGATAGAGCACGTAAGTGCTGCTTTCGGTGTATTTCAGCATGGTGCCGAGCAGCGCCACGAAGATCGCGACAGAAGCGGCAATGCTGAAGGGCTCCGGGATGCCCAGTGCATCCAGGCCCTTCTGGAATACGAAGGCGATGCCAGCCGAGCCCAGCGCCTCCAGCAACAGCACGAAATGCGGGTAGGTGATGAAGGCCGCAAAGCGCCAGTTGCCGCGGGTGAATCGCGCGATCGTGCCGTTGAACACCAGCCGCCAATAGATCCAGACCGCGTTGAACACCGTGCGCCAGATCGGCGAGGCGAGGTCGCGCTGGATGAAATCCTCGAAGCGCAGGAAATCGTAGCTGGTTCGGGTCTGCCAGTCGTCCGCCTTGGTCTCGATGGTCCAGGACGCCATCTCGTCGTCAGCTGCAACCTTGGGCCGGCTGATGGTGGCGGCAAGTTGATACAGCCGGCCGAACTTCCGCAGTTCGGTGCGGAACATGCGGTAATATTGCGCCAGCCCGCGCGGGTCGTAGCCCTGGATGTAGATGATATGGCGGTGCTGAACGCGCAACGAACGGTCCCCGGATGTTGGCGGGACTATATCAGGCCGTTTTGCGCGCCAAGAGCTAATTCGGGAGCTAATTCGGGCCTATGCGGGGCGGCGAACGCTGAATTCGCCTAATGTTCTCGATTATTGCACGTCGAGCGGCTCGGTCCCGGTCACCTGGCCGCTGATGTCGGTGGTGATCTTGTCGACGCGGGCCTCTGCCTGCCGCAGCAATTCCTCGCAGCGGCGCTTCAGGGATTCGCCGCGCTCGTAGATCGCGACCGATTCCTCAAGCGGCACCTTGCCGTCCTCGAGCCTTTTCACGATCGATTCAAGTTCCTCGATCGCGCGCTCGAAGCTCAGTTTTTTGACGTCTACTTGGGTGTTTTCGGCCATATATTGTGTTCCCAGATACGCCCCAAATCCCTAGGGCGCAGAATCAAGCGAAGTTTTGCGGGCGTATTGTGGCGGGGATTTACGCGCCCATCAATGCGGTGACATGGGCCGCGACCGACTCTTTCAGCCCCTGCAAATCGTAGCCGCCCTCCAGCACCGAGACCACCCGGCCACCGGCGCTTGTGTCGGCGACATCCATCAGCTTGCGCGTGACCCAGCCGAAATCCTCCGCCTTCACATTGAGCGAAGCCAGCGGATCGCGGAAATGCGCATCGAAGCCGGCCGAGATGATGATGAGTTCGGGACTGAATTTCTGCAGCTGCGGCAGGATCAGATTTTCGAACGCGGCGCGGAATTTGGCGCTGCCGTCTTCCGAGGCGAGCGGCGCGTTGACGATGGTATCGTGCTCGCCGCGCTCGCCGGACGCGCCGGTGCCGGGAAACAGCGGCATCTGGTGCGTCGAGCAATACATCACGGTCGGATCGGACCAGAAAATATCCTGGGTGCCGTTGCCGTGATGGACATCGAAATCGACCACCGCGGCGCGGCCGATTCCATACTTGCGCTGGGCATGACGCGCGGCGATCGCGGCATTGTCGAAGAAGCAGAAGCCCATCGGCTTGCTGACTTCAGCGTGATGGCCGGGCGGGCGGACGGCGACGAACGCATTATGGTGCGTGCCGGACATGACAGCATCGGTCGCAGCCACCGCGCCGCCGACGCCGCGCATCACGGCTTCCCAGGTGCCCGGCGACATCGAGGTGTCGCCGTCGATGTAAATGAGACCGCTGGTGGGGGCGATGTGGCGGAGCTCGCCGACATAATGTTCGCCATGGCACAGCGTCACCGAATCGAGACTGCCCTCCGGCGCTTCGCCGCGCACCAGCGGCTTGAAGCGATCTTCGCCGAGCACCTCGGCGACCGCGCGCAGCCGGTCGGGGCGCTCGGGATGTCCCGGCGGTGTCAGATGGTCGAGGCAGGCGGAGTGCGTCAGTAACAGCGTCATGCAAAATCCTGGCGTGCGCGGGCGGCGAACGCACAATCTAGGCGCTCATCGGCCGCTCGGAAAGGGGGCGCGGCGGCACGGGGCGGGTCTCAATTGATTCGGGCGATGCGATGGGTGGCACCGGGGGCGACCGGACTATTGGCCAGGAAATAGCTGTTCAACGCATCGATGTCGTAGACGCCGATTTGCGCCGCGGTTCCCTGCGTCAGCACGGTGAAGCCATCGCCGCCTACCGCGAGGAAATTATTGACGGTCACGCGATAGCCGGCCGCGGGGTCGATCGGTGCGCCATTCAGCGTCATCCGATCGACGAGGATACGCTCGCCGTCTGGCTTGGTGTTGTCCCAGGCATAGCCAAAGCCTTTCGAGACCTGCAGGATCCGCGGCCGCTTCGGCTCGAACCATTGCTGCTCCAGCATGTCCTTGATCTGCTTTCCGGTCAGCGTCAGCGTCACCAGCTGATTGCGGAACGGCTGGCTCGCGAACAGATCGGCATAGGTGACCGCACCATCTTCCCTCCGCGTGATGTCGATGCGCACGCCGCCGGGATTGGTGAAGGCCATCACCGCGCCACCGTTGGCCGCAGCGCTGGTCGCGGCCAGTTGCGCGTCGGCAATGACATCGCCGAGCGGGCTCTCGCCGGCATGGTTGGGTACGCGCGACAGCGTTTCCGTGATCCACCCCGCCGGACGGTTGGCAATGGGAGCTGCAACCCGGTCATAGGCTTCGATCAGCGCGGTCTGGTCGGAGTTCTTGGCAAAGGTCGCGGTGCGGACGATGGTGTTGTTGGCCTTGGCGCTGACGACGTCGCGCGTTGCAGGATCGAGCTTGACGTCGATGGCGGTAACGATGGTGCCGTATTTGTCGCCTGATGTGACCAGCCTTCCGTCGATCTCGCAGACATAGGCCTGATGGGTATGGCCGGAGACGACGATGTCGACGGCTCTGTCGAACTTCTTGACGATGTCGACGATCGGGCCGGAGATGCCCGGGCACTCATTATAGTCGCCGGTCGCCAGGCCGCCTTCATGGATCAGCACGACAATGGCTTCGACGCCGCGCGCCTTCAATTCGGGGACCAGTGCGTTCACCGTCTCGGCTTCGTCGCGGAATTCGAGACCGGCAGCACTTTCCGGTGAGATGATGTTCGGCGTGCCCTTCAGGGTGAGGCCGATGAAGGCCACGGGAATTCCTTCGAACGTCCGGATGTCGTAGGCGGGAAACACCGTCTTGCCGGTGGCCTTCTCGAAGGTGCTGGCGGCGAGATAGCGAAATTTGGCGCCGGGGAAGGGGTGCGGCCCGAGGCATTTATCGACGGGATGGCAGCCGCCATTCTGCATGCGCAGCAGTTCGGCCTTGCCCTCGTCGAACTCGTGATTGCCGACCGAGGAAATATCCAGCCCCATCATCGACAGCGCCTCGATGGTCGGCTCGTCATGGAACATCGCCGACAAAAACGGGCTGGCGCCGATCAGATCGCCGGCGGCGACGAAGATCGAATTCCTGTGGCCGTCGCGCAGCTCCTTGACCAGGGTTGCCATATGCTCGGCGCCGCCCGCGGCGACAAAGGTCTTTTTGGTTTTTTCCTCGGGGTCGGCGATCCGGATTCCGGCCGGGGGCGGGCGGAGGTTGCCGTGAAAATCGTTGATTGCGAGGATGCGGAGGTCGACGGGGGCGGTTTGGGCGTGAGCCGGCGCCGCAAGCGCCGTCATGATTGCGAAGGCAAGGATAGGACGAAGTAGGACTTTCATGGCACTAACATAACCGGTGATGCTCTGTCCTCGTCATTGCGAGGAGCGTAGCGACGAAGCAATCCATTCTTTCTTCATGCGGCGCGATGGATTGCTTCGCTGCGCTCGCGATGACGGCGGGTGGTATCACGCCGTTCGGCTAACCCTTCTTGCGTTCGAAGAAGGCCTTGAACGCGCCGATCGCTTCCCTGGAGCGCATCCGTTCGCCGAACAGATGGCCCTCCTGGTCGATCCGGCGGGTCATGTCCTCCGGCGGCAGCTTTAGCAGTTTTCGCGAGATCGCCACGGCTTCCGCCGGCAACGCGCAGATCTCGCGCGCGACCTTGCGCGCCTCGGCCTCGGTATGGCCGGGCGCCACGACGACGTTGACGAAGCCGGCCGCGTGAGCGTCGTCGGCGGTGAATTTGCGCCCCATCACCAGCATCGCAAACGCACGCTGGTGGCCCATGGTGCGCGGCATCAACAGGCTGGAGGCGCCTTCCGGCACCAGGCCGAGATTGATGAACGGCGTGGAGAACGTCGCCGCCTTGCTGGCGAGCACGTAATCGCAATGGAACAGCATGGTGGTGCCGATGCCGATCGCGATGCCGTCGACGGCGGCGATGATCGGCTTGGCGTTGTGCGCCAGCGAATAGAGAAATTTGGCGGCGTTGGAGGCGCGCGGGACGTCGGGATTGGCGGTGCCGTCTTTCAGAAAATCTTCCAGATCGTTGCCGGCGGTGAACACGCCGGAGCCGCCGGTAATGATGATGCAGCGGATGTCCGGATTGTTTTGCGCCTTGTCGATCGCCTCGCTCATCGCGCGGTACATGTCCTGCGTGATCGCGTTCTTCTTCTCGGGCCGCCGCAGCGTGATCACGCGCGTCGCGTCTTCGTCGGTGATTATGAGATGCCCGGTCATGGCAGCGTTTCCCCGTACAGGCGGCGGTGCCGCTGGCGAAAAATCAGACTATATCCTACATGATCCCCCGGAAGGCCCCAATCGCCGCACCGGATTTTTTCGCCGCATGATCCGGAAAAGTGGGCACCGGTTTTCCGAAAAAGATCATGCGCAAACAAAGTCAAAGGGATGATGCCATGCAGTTGACCGGAATTCATCATCTGACGGCGATTTCGGCGCAGCCGCGCGCCAACCTGGCCTTTTATACCGGCCTGCTCGGCATGCGGCTGGTCAAGAAGACGGTCAATCAGGACGACGTCAGCGCCTATCATCTGTTTTATGCCGACGGCAAAGCCAATCCCGGAACCGACCTCACCTTCTTCGATTTTCCGGCCGCACCCGAGCGGCGCGGCACCAATGCGATTTCGCGCACGGGATTGCGGGTTGCGGGCGAACGGGCGCTCGGTTTCTGGCGCGACCGCCTGAAGGGGGCGGGCGGCGTCGCCGGCGATGTGATCGAGGTCGACGGCCGGCTGACCCTGCCGTTCGAGGACGGCGAGGGCCAACGCCTGGTGCTGGTCGACGACGGCGGCGCGGGGCCTTCCTCGCCATGGGAGCGGAGCCCGGTTCCGGCCGAGCACCAGATCCGCGGCCTCGGCCCGATCGTGCTCACCGTGCATGATTTTTCGCGGACCGCGTTCGTGCTGACGGAAGTGATGAACATGCGCCGCGCGCGCGACTATGCCGCGCACGGCGCGCACATCCACGTGTTTGCGATGGGCGAGGCAAAAAACGAGAGCAGTCCCGCCACTGAGCTGCATGTGCT
>JACDAG010000936.1 GCA_013695565.1 Bradyrhizobium sp. | reverse complement strand
GTGCAGATCAATTGCGGCTCCGGCATGCAATCGATCGATACCGGCTATCGTTATATCCGCGAAGGTGCCTCCGACTTGATCCTGGCCGGCGGTGCGGAAGCCCTGAGCTACGCGCCACTGGTCTGGCCGCAGCAGGGCGTGCGCTGGTTCGCAGGGCTTGCGGGCGCGCGTGGCATCGGCGCCAGGATCATGGCGGCACTGAAAGTCCGGCCGTCTTATCTCAAGCCGATCATCGGCCTCGAACGCGGGCTCACCGATCCGATCACCGACCTCAACATGGGCCAGACCGCCGAAGTGGTCGGGCATCTCTTCGGCATCACCCGCGCGCAATCGGATGCCTATGCCGCCGAAAGCCCCAAGCGGCTGGCGAATGCGCAAAGCCAGGGCTTTCTCAAGGGCGAGGTTGAAACCGCCTTCGCGCGCGACGGCAAATTCTACGATCATGACGACGGCGTGCGACCGGACTCCACGGCGGAGACATTGGCAAAACTGAAGCCGGTGTTCGAGCGGCCCTGGGGCAAGGTGACCGCCGGCAATTCCTCGCAGATCACCGACGGCGCGTCCTGGGTGATCCTCGCTTCCGAGAAGGCCGTCGCCAGGCACGGCTTGACGCCGAAGGCGGTCATCCTCGACAGCCAATGGTCGGCGCTCGATCCCGGCATCATGGGCCTCGGCCCGGTGCTTTCGGCGACTGAACTCCTGAAGCGCAACAGCCTCACGCTCGCTGATATCGAGACCTGGGAATTGAACGAGGCCTTTGCGACCCAGGTGCTCGGTTGTCTTGCGGCCTGGAACGACGAGAAATTCTGCAAGGAGATTCTGGGCCTCGACGGTGCCGCCGGCGTCGTCGACCAGACCAAAATGAACGTCGATGGCGGCGCGATCAGCCTCGGCCATCCCGTCGGGTGCAGCGGCAACCGGATCGTGCTGCATCTCGTCAACGCCATGAAGCGGCTGGGCACACGACGCGGCATCGCTACCGAATGTATCGGCGGCGGACAGGGTGGCGCGATGCTGATAGAGACGGTGTGATCATGGAATCAAGGATCATGGACCTTCTCGGCGATCGCGTGCTCGAACTCGGGCCGAAGCCCGATGCAGGCGGGCCGTACAGGAATTTCAAACTGACCCGCGATGCCGACGGCATCGCCTGGCTGTTGTTCGATCGCGAAGGCGCCAGCGCCAACACACTGTCGGCCGATCTGATCGAAGAGCTCGACAAGGTGCTTTCCGAGTTGGAAAGCGCGCGTCCGGCGGGGCTCGTCATCCGTTCCTCCAAGACCTCCGGCTTCATCGCCGGCGCCGACGTCAACGCGTTTCGCGGTGCGAGCGATGTGCTGGCCGTTGAGACTGAAATCGGCCGCGCGCATGCGGTGATCGACCGGCTCGAAGCGCTGCGCGTACCGACGGTGGCCGTGATCCATGGTTTTTGCCTCGGCGGCGGCCTCGAAGTGGCGCTGGCCTGCCAGACGCGAATTGCGATCGACGATGCGCGGTTTGGTTTCCCCGAGGTGATGCTCGGCCTGCATCCCGGTCTCGGCGGCACCGCGCGTTTTACGCAGCTGGTCAATCCAATGCAGTCGATGCCGCTGATGCTGACCGGCAAGACCATCGACGCCCGCAAAGCCAAGTCGCTCGGGCTGGTCGATGCGGTGACGCAGGAGCGGCACGTCCGCAACGCCGTCAGGGATGCCGTGTTCGGCCGGCTGAAACGCGCAGCACCTGGCCTGCTCACCTCGATCCTGAACTGGGAGCCGGCGCGCAAACTCCTTGCGTCGCGGATGCGCAGCGAGGCGGCCAAGGCGGCGCCGCAGGAACACTACCCCGCGCCCTATGCGCTGATCGATCTCTGGGAACAATACGGCGGTGACAGATACGGCATGCTGCGTGCCGAACAAGCCTCGTTCGCCAAGCTGATGGTGACGCCGACGGCGCAGAACCTGATCCGGGTGTTCTTCCTGCGCGAGCAGATGAAGAAGCTCGCCGGCAGCGGCAACAAGATCAAACATGTCCATGTCATCGGCGCCGGTGCAATGGGCGGCGATATCGCGGCCTGGTGCGCCGGCCAGGACATGCGGGTGACGCTCGCAGACATGAAGGCCGAGCCGATCGCCAGCGCCATCAAGAGGGCGTCGGATCTGTTCGGAAAAATCCTGCGCAAGCGCACCGATGTCCGGGATGCGCTGGACAGACTGATGCCCGACATGGGCAGCGAGGGCGTCCGCAACGCCGATCTGATCATCGAGGCGGTGCCGGAGAAGCTGGCGCTGAAGCAGAAGGTCTATGCCGGGCTCGAACCTGTCATGAAGCCGGGCGCGATCCTCGCCACCAACACGTCGAGCATTCCGCTGCAGGATTTGCGCACGAGTTTGCAGAAGCCCGAGCGGCTGCTCGGGCTGCATTTCTTCAACCCGGTGTCGCGGCTGCCGCTCGTCGAAGTGGTCAGCCATGACGGCACGGATGCGCAGCTCCTGAAGGAGGCGCTGGCGTTCGTCGGCGCGATCGACCGGTTGCCGCTGCCGGTGAAGAGTTCGCCTGGCTTCCTCGTCAACCGCGCGCTGACGCCTTACATGCTTGAGGCGATGGTGATGCTCGACGAGAAGATCGACAAATCGGTCATCGACGCCGCGGCAAAAAAGTTCGGCATGCCGATGGGGCCGATCGAGCTCGCCGATCAGGTCGGCCTCGATATCTGCCTCGACGTCGGCGACATGCTGCGGTCGAAATTCGGCGACGCGCTGCCGCCGACACCGGCATGGTTGCGCGAAAAGGTCGCCAAAGGCGAACTCGGCCGCAAGACCGGCAAGGGTTTTTATGTCTGGAAGGATGGCAAGGCGGACACCAGTTCCTTGGCGCCACCCATATCGGAACCATCGGCCGAGATAATCGACCGCCTGATGCTGCCGATGTCGAATGTCTGCGTCGCCTGTCTGCACGAAGGCATCGTTGACAATGCCGATGTGGTCGATGGCGCCGTCATCTTCGGCACCGGTTATGCGCCGTTCCGCGGCGGCCCGCTGAATTATGCGCGCACCCGCGGCGTCGACAATGTCGTCGCGACCCTGCGGGCGCTTGCGGAAAAATTCGGCGGCAGGTTCACGCCCGATGCCGGCTGGGAGAATTTCAAGTGACCGAGACGCATCTGCACGCTCCGTTGAGCGCGGAAACCGAACCGCGCGGCGATCTCTGTATCCGCACGCTGGCGATGCCGGCCGATACCAACGCCAATGGCGACATTTTCGGCGGCTGGCTGCTCAGCCAGATGGATATCGGGGGCGGCGTGTTCGCGTCCAAGATCGCGAAGTCGCGCACCGTCACGGTGGCGATCGATGCGATGAATTTCCGCAAGGCCGTCTATGTCGGCGACCTCGTTTCCGTGCACGCCAATCTGGTCCGGGTTGGCCGGACCTCGATCACCGTCCATCTCGAGGCCTGGGTGCTGCGCCGCAAGGATATGCCCCAGGAGTCGGTTCTGGTCACCGACGGCAATTTTACCTACGTCTCGATCGACGAGCAGGGCCACCCGCAGGTGATCCAGCGGGATGGCGCGCCGATCTCGACGTAAATTCTCACGGGCAGGGGCGCTCGTAGCCGTCACGGCCGATGAAGGTGCCACGGCGCGGATCATAGCTGCGTGCGCGCATGCAGCGCGGCGTGTCGTCGTAAACCCGGGCCGGCGGCGACTCTACGTACTGCGCTTCCATGCCGCAATAGCGCGGCGAAACCGCCACCCAACCGCCGGGCTGCTCCACATAGCAGCCGTTATTGTAATAGCGGTAACCGCCCGGGCGCGGCTCGCCCTGGGATGCAATCGCAGCTCCGGTGCCGGCGCCGAGGATAGCGCCCGCCGCCGCACCGCCGCGGCCGCCGAG
>JACDAG010000935.1 GCA_013695565.1 Bradyrhizobium sp. | reverse complement strand
CGAATTCTCGTCGCGGCGATCGACCGCCATGGCCGGGTTGCGCCGCGCGCCGAACACCTGACCCTCGGTCATGAAGCCGGCATCGACGAGGTTATCCAGCACCACGTTGGCGCGGGCGCGCGCGGCGGGCAGGTTGATGTGCGGGGCATATTTGGTCGGCGCCTTGAACAGGCCGGCCAGCATCGCGGATTCGGAAAGCGTGACGTCGCGCGCCGATTTGTTGAAGTAGAAATGCGCCGCGCCGTCGACGCCGAACGTGCCGCCGCCCATATACGCGCGATCGAGATAGAGCTTTAGAATTTCATTCTTGGTCAGCCGCGTCTCCAGCCAGATTGCCAGAAATGCTTCCTTGACCTTGCGCTCGATGGTGCGCTCGTTGTTCAAAAACAGGTTCTTCGCCAGCTGCTGGGTGATCGACGAACCGCCCTGGCGCACGCCGCCGGCCTGCGCGTTGGTGACGAGCGCGCGCGCGGTGCCGGCAATGTCGATGCCGAAATGGTCGTAGAAGCGGCGGTCTTCGGTCGCCAGCGTCGCCTTGATCAAATTGTCCGGGAAATCTTCCAGCGGGATCGAGTCATTGTGCTTGATGCCGCGGCTGCCGATCGGATTGCCGTAGCGGTCGAGGAATGTCACCGCGAGATCGGATTTCTTCAGCCAGTCGTCATCGGAGGTTTCGCGAAACGCGGGCACCGCGAGTGCCAGCATCAACAGCAAGCCGCCAAGACCCATGGTGGCGGCTTCCGACATCGGCTCGATGAACACCCAGCGCTTCCAGCGGCCGACATAGAAGCGGTCCATGAAGGTCGAGAAGCGCTCATAGAGTTCGCGCGCGCCCTTGCCCGACGAGAACAGCGTCGAGTCGATGCGCGCGTCGAGGTCCAGCATGAGGTGCTGGATCTTCTGCTTCCATCGCGCTGGAATGATCTGGCGCACCGGGGCCCTTGGTCGGTTCGTAGGCGCTCATGCGCACGCATTGCGCGCTAACGAGGCGTCTTGCTTCCATGTTGCGGCAAACCCAAGGCGCTTTTACGGCTCGCTCAGTCGCCTCAAAGAGACCTTGGGGGACTCGCGGTTGTTCTATCCGAGCGGGGGCCATAAACCAATGGTCTGGCTCGCCATTTTCACTGCCAGGACTAACGCTGCCCCCGGTTTTTATGCAGGGTTGGGCGGTCCCGCTTGCAAGGCTGCCGCCGCACCTCCTAGAAGGGCCCGAACCGATGCAACCCGGACAAACCCCTGATTCATGACCGCACCGCCCAAGCCCGTTTCCGGCCAAGAGGGATTCTTCTGGAAAACCAAGACGTTGGAAGAGATGTCCAGCGCCGAATGGGAAAGCCTGTGCGACGGCTGCGCGCGTTGCTGCCTGGAAAAGCTCGAGGACGAGGATACCGGCAAGATCTATTTCACCCATGTCTCCTGCAAGCTGCTCGATTCGGGCTCGTGCGGCTGCAAGGACTACCCGAACCGCTCGGCCAAGGTTCCCGACTGCGTCCGGCTGACCCCGGCAAACGTCCGCACCTTGAACTGGCTGCCGCCGAGTTGCGGCTACAAACTGGTCGCCGAGGGCCGCGATCTCTACTGGTGGCACCCGCTGATATCGGGTGATCCCGAGACCGTGCATGAAGCCGGCGTCTCCGTGCGCGGGCGGGTGCAGGGAACGGAGAACGAGATCGCCGACGAGGATCTCGAAGATCACATCGTGCAATGGCCGGCGCTGCTGCCGAAGCGGGCGCGGCTCAAAAAACGCCCGAAATCCTGACGTTTGGGCGAACGCCGATCACGCGATTGCGAAGCCGCGCCCGCGGGATGCTCCCATGCGCGCGGGCGCCTGCCGCGAGGGGAAATTGCGCTCTAGAATGCGGCCGATATAGCGATTCCATCTCGGCGGCGTTGGCCGCGAAGAAAATTATACGCCTCAAATGAACAAGTTCGAACGGCAGAACCATGAACCTGCCGACCACGATACATTAACGGACGAAATTCCAGGCGAACTGTCGCACATCACGACCGAGGTCATCGATGTCAGCGATGCGCCGCCGATTGCGCCGCGCGCGCCGCTGACCCAGGACGAGGTCCGCACCATCCTGATCAGCCTGATGCTGACGATGTTTCTGGCTGCGCTCGACCAGACCATCGTCGCAACCGCGCTGCCGACCATCGGCCGCCAGTTCGGCGACGTCTCCAATCTCTCCTGGGTGATCACGGCCTATCTGCTGGCATCGACCGCGGTGGCGCCGGTGTTCGGCACGCTCAGCGACATCTATGGCCGCCGCGCCATGATCATCGCGGCGCTGAGCCTGTTCATCGTGGGCTCGATCCTCTGCGCCCTCGCGCCGAACATGCCGATCCTGATCCTTGCGCGCGGCCTGCAGGGCCTCGGTGGCGGCGGCATCATGCCGGTCGTGCAGACCGTGATTTCCGACGTGGTGAGCCCACGCGAACGCGGCCAGTACCAGGCCTATTTCAGCGGCGTGTGGGTCGCGGCCGGGATCGGCGGGCCGATCGTCGGCGGCGTGTTCGCCGAACATCTGCACTGGTCGATGATTTTCTGGATCAACGTGCCGCTCGCGGTCGGCGCGCTGGCACTTTTGTTACCGAAGATGGCCAAGATCCCGGTGTTCCACCGACGGCGCAAGGTCGACTGGCTCGGTGGTGTCTTGCTGATGGCGTCAGCCGTGGTGTTTATGCTGGTGCTGACCTGGGGCGGCAACCGTTATCTCTGGCTGTCGCCGACCATCATCGCGATGCTCGGTGCCTCGGTCGCGCTGGCCTTCAGCTTCGTCTGGTACGCACGCAGGGCCGACGAGCCGTTCCTGCCGCTGCCGCTGATGGGCGGCACGGTTGTGCCCTATGCGATGGCGGCTGGCGGCTGCGCGCTCGGCGCCATCACCGGACTGACCGTGAATCTGCCGCTCTATTACGAGGTGGTCTACCACCTCAGCGCCAGCGAGGCCGGGCTTGCGCTGATCCCGCTCGCGGCGATCTCGACCTGCGGGGCGGCGATCGCCGGACGGACCATGGCGCGCGCCAAACACTACAAGCGCGTCGCGATCATCGGAACATCCATCGCTGCAGTCTCCGGATGCGCGCTGGCGCTCACGACTTTGCCGTTGTGGGGACTGCTGGTGCTGCTGTCGGTATTCTCGCTCGGGCTCGGCACCACCTTTCCCATCAGCGTGGTCTCGCTGCAGAATTCGGTGGCGCGGCCGCAGATCGGCACCGTCACCGGTGCGATGAACTTCTTCCGCGCAATGATGTCGTCGTTCACCGTTGCCGCCTTCACCGCCATCCTGCTGATGTCGCTGGGCGCGGATATCTCGCTGGTCGGCGAGCATCATGGTTCCGTGAACGCGATCCCCACAGCCGACATGATCACGGCATTTCGCTACGTGTTCGGCGCCGCGGCCGCGTTGATGGCCGGTGCCACGCTGTGCATGATCCTGATGGAAGAACGCCCGCTGGCAGGGCCCGGAACGGCGCCGCCGGCCGAGATGGCGGAGTAGGGCGTTAACTCGCCTGCCCCAGCCGCGTATCGATCTCCTCGCGCAGCAGCGCAAAGTCGATCGGCTTGGTCAGCAATCCCGTCGCGCCGCCTTCGATCGCCTTGCGCCGGGTTTCGGGATCGCCATAGGCGGTGATCATGATGACGGGAACGTCGGGTCGGATCTCCTTGACCTTGGGCAGCATCTCGAGCCCGGTCATCCCGGGCATGTTGATGTCCGACAGGATCAGGATCAGCGATTGCCCGATGGTGGCGGCCACGCGCTTGAGCGCATCAGGCGCCGAATTGGCGAAATCCATCACGAAACGCTCCGCGCGCAAATCCTTGCGAAATTGCTGACGAAACAGCGCCTCGATGTCGGGCTCATCATCGACCACAAGCACCAGGATATTCACGGCTGACCTCAGTTCTTATTTGGAGGATTGCTGGTCCTCGGCAGCACAATGCGAAATTCGGTAAATTGCCCGGGCTCGGTATCGACATCGATGGTGCCACCATGTTGTTTCACGATGATGTCATGGCTCATCGACAGGCCAAGCCCGGTGCCTTCGCCGGCGGGCTTGGTGGTGAAGAACGGATTGAACATCTTATCCTTCACCTCGGGCGGGATGCCGGTGCCGTTGTCGCGGATGCGGATTTCGATGGCATCACCGAGATTGCGGGTCGTCGCTGACAGCACCGGATCGAAACCGGACTGGCCGGCCTCGATCCTGCGCTTGTTCACGGCATAGAATCCGTTCGAGACCAAATTGAGGAAAACGCGCGTAATTTCCTGCGGAAACACCTCGATCATGCCGGCGTTGGCATCGAAGTCGCGCTGCAAGGTGACATTGAAGTCGGGCCGCTCGGCGCGGGCGCCGTGATAGGCGAGGTTGAGGCTCTCATCGATCAGCGCGTTGATATCGGTGGGCCGGTGATCGCCGCTGCCCTCGCGCGAATGCAGCAGCATGTTCTTGACGATGGAATCGGCGCGCTTGCCGTGCTGGACCACCTTTTGCAGATTGTCCTTGAGCAGGCCAGTCAGCTCATCGACCTCCTCGCGAATCTTGTCGCTGATTTCGGCGGGCCTGAGCACATCGTTCAATTCATCGGTCAGTTCCGCCGAAAGGGCGGCAAAGTTGTTGACGAAGTTGAGCGGGTTCTTGATCTCGTGCGCGATGCCGGCGGTGAGCTGGCCGAGCGAGGCAAGTTTCTCGGTCTGCACCAATCTGTCCTGCGCGGTTCTGAGATCGTCGAGCGAGCGCGTAAGATCGTCGGTTCGCGCCCGAAGTTCCCTCAGCAGGCGGGTGTTCTCGATCGCAATAACGGCCTGACTGGCGAAGTTGCTCAACAGCGCAATCTGCTTTTCGTTGAACGGCGAAACTTCGAGCCGGTAAATTCCAATGGTGCCGACCAATTCGTCGTCCTTCAACATCGGAACGATGAGGATCGTGCGCGCGCCGGCTAGATCGGCGAGTTGCCGGGTTGCCGGGTCACCTTCGATATAGGCCGGCCGCGCCTGGAGATCGTGGATGTGCACAAACGTCTTGATCCGGGCAATTTGCGCGAGGTCGCTGTGCGGAGGCACCCGAAAGCTCTGCTTTCTGGCCGCCTCAAAAGCCGGCGGAACGTTGTGAAAGCCGACGGTATGAAAACTGTCGCCATCGTACAGGTTCATCAGCCCGAAC
>JACDAG010000928.1 GCA_013695565.1 Bradyrhizobium sp. | reverse complement strand
ACCTCGTGTTGCCGCCGCGGCTTTTCGGCGTGAACTGGCGCGATCCCTTGCCCTTCTACTACCTCACCCTCGCTTGCGCCGCTCTTTGCTACGGCGCAGTCGTCTATCTCGCGCGCGCTCCCTTCGGACTCGCCCTTCAGGGCGTGCGCGACAACCCACGCCGCATGGCGGCACTGGGTTTCAACGTGACCGCCCATCGCGTGGCGGCCTACGCCTTGGCGAGCGTTTTCGCCTCCACGGGCGGCATTCTTCTGGTCTGGCAGAATGCGCAGATCGCACCGGGCACGATCGGTATTTCCTCCGCGATCGATGTGCTCGTGGTCGCGGTCGTCGGCGGGATGCGCCGTCCGCTCGGACCGTTTATCGGTGCTTTCATCTACGTGTTGCTGCAAGTGTTCTCGACCGACATTCTCGGTTTTTTCGGCTTCTCGGCGGATCGCTTCAAGCTGATCATCGGGATCGGCTTCCTGGCGATCGTGCTGTTCTCGCCGGATGGTGTGCTGGGCCTGTGGGATCGCTGGCGCACGGGAGTTGCGGCGCGCAAGGCCGCAGCGACGGGAGGCAGGGCATGAACGCGCCCGTCGTGTCTTCCCGGATGAACTTGCCCGGGGCAGGCCATGCCAGCTCCGGCAACGCGCTGGAACTGCGCGGCATCACCAAGATGTTCGGCGCGCTTGCCGCAATCTCGGACGTGACGCTTTCGGTGAAACCGGGCGAAAGGCGGGCCGTTCTCGGCTCGAATGGCGCGGGCAAGACCACGCTGTTCAACTGCATCACCGGGGATTTTCTGCCCACAGCGGGTCTGGTCCGGTTTTTTGGCGAGGATGTGACGGTCTTCCCGCCCCATGAGCGCATCCGCCGAGGCTTGCGCCGCACCTACCAGATATCTTCGCTCTTCACCGGGCTGAGCGTGATGGACAATGTCTATCTGGCCTGCTGCGGTGTTTCACGAAGCCGTTTCTCGCTGGTCCGGCCCCGCCCTGACGATGCGCTTTTGCAGGCAGCGGAAATTCTCGTCGAGGCTGTGCATCTGACTGACGATAAGGACCGGCTGGTCGGCGAGTTGGCCTATGGCCAGCAGCGGCAGCTTGAAATTGCCTTGGCGCTGTCCGGCGCGCCGCGCTTCGTGCTGTTCGACGAGCCTGCGGCGGGGCTGTCGCCGACCGAGCGCGCCGATCTGGTGACGATCTTGACGTCGCTGCCGGCGCACATCGGCTTCATCATTATCGAACACGACATGGACGTCGCGCTGCGTGTCGCTGAAAGCGTGACGATGATGCACAACGGCCGGATATTCAAGGAAGGCCGGTCCGACGAGATCGAATCCGATCCGGAAGTCCAGGAGCTTTATCTCGGGGGCGGTCATGCCCAGCACTGACCGTCGTCCACCGCTAAGCAGCACGCTGCCGGCGCTGCAAGTCCGGGGGCTGAACCTGTATTTCGGCCGCTCGCACGCGCTCCAGGGCGTCGATCTGACCCTGCAGGAAGGTGTGCTCAGCCTGGTCGGCCGCAACGGCATGGGCAAGACCTCGCTGTGCAAGGCGATCATGGGCCTGGTGCCGGTGTCGAGCGGTTCGATCAACGCGTTCGGCGAGGAACTGGTCGGGCGCTCCACCACCGACATCGCCCGGCTCGGCATCGGCTATGTGCCGCAGGGCCGGCGGCTGTGGCGATCGCTGAGTGTCGACGAGCATTTGAGGCTGGCGCAGCGCGGACCGCGCGGCAGCTGGACGTCGGAGCGGATCTACGACTCCTTTCCGCGGCTTGCCGAACGCAAGAACAACGCCGGTTCGCAGCTCTCCGGCGGCGAGCAGCAGATGCTGGCGATTTCGCGGGCGTTGCTGCTCAATCCGCGGCTCTTGATCATGGACGAGCCGACCGAAGGCCTCGCGCCGGTCATCGTCTCTCAGGTCGAAGACATGCTGGTGCGGCTGAGCGAGGAGGGCGAGGTCGCCATCCTCGTCATCGAGCAGAACATCGGCGTGGCGACCGAGATATCCGACACGGTCGCGATCATGGTCAACGGCCGGGTCAACCGCGTCATCGAGGCGGCGCGGCTGGCAGCCGATCGTGACTTGCAGCAGCGCCTGCTCGGCGTCGGCCGCCATGGCCATGAGGAGATCGAACCGACGCCTGCTTCCGTGAGTGAACCCGGCGGCCGCCGGACCGCGGCGGCGTCGACACGCACCGATGCCCCGATCCGGGTCTATCTGTCGAACCCGGTGCTGCCGAACCGCTGGAGCCCCGATGTTGCGTCGGCGCGGATCGAAGGGTCGGCGCGCACGCTGACGCGCATGCCCGTCGCGGCCGCGATCGCCCCATCCGACCGCAAGGTCGGGCGCAGCGTAGGTGGTCTCAACGAACCGTTCGTCGCCGTGGCCGGCACGCTCGACACCAAGGGCGAGGAGCTTCGCTTCATCGCCGACATCATCAAGGCGGCGGGCCTGCCGGTGAAGCTGGTCGACCTGTCGACCACGGGCCGGATCTCCGGCGCGGACGTGCCGCCGCTGGAGATCGCGCTGCACCACCCGCGAGGTTCCGCCGGGGTGTTCAATGCCGACCGCGGCGCCGCGGTGGCGGCGATGGCGGAGGCGTTTGAAACCTGGGTGAAGGCCAAATCCGGCCGCGACGGCGTCAACCTGCTCGGCCTGATTTCCGCCGGCGGCTCCGGCGCCACAGCGTTGGCGACGCCGGCGATGCGGGCGCTGCCGGTCGGTGTACCAAAGCTGATGATCTCCACCGTCGCCTCCGGCAATACGAGGGCCTATGTCGGCCCCTCCGATATCACGATGATGTATTCCGTCACCGACGTGCAGGGCCTGAACGCGATTTCACGACAGGTTCTGGCGAACGGCGCGCACGCGATGGCCGGGATGGCGAAGGCGCGGCTGGAGGCGAGCAAGACACCGCCGCCGCGCCGCCGCGCCGGCGACGACCGGCCGCTGGTCGGCCTCACAATGTTCGGCGTCACCACGCCCTGCGTGCAGCAGGTGACGAAACTGATTGGCGATGACTACGAATGTCTGGTGTTCCACGCCACCGGCATCGGTGGCCAGTCGATGGAGAAGCTGGTTGATGGTGGCCTGGTGTCTGCGGTGATCGACGTCTCGACCACCGAAATCGCCGACCTGTTGCTCGGCGGCGTGTTTCCGGCAACCGAGGACCGGTTCGGCGCCATCATCCGCACCCGGATTCCTTATGTCGGTTCGGTCGGCGCGCTCGACATGGTCAATTTCGGCGCGCCCGACACCGTCCCCGAGCGCTACCGTGGCCGGTTGCTGCATCAGCACAATCCGCAGGTGACCCTGATGCGGACACTGCCCGCGGAGAATGCCGCGATGGGCCGATGGATCGGCGACCGGCTCAATCTGATGGAGGGCCCGGTGCGCTTTCTGCTGCCGGAGGGCGGGGTTTCGGCACTCGACGAGGCGGGCAAGCCGTTCTTCGACACAGCGGCGCGCGAGGCGCTGTTTGGGGCGCTGGAGGCGAGCGTGCGGCAGACGGCGGCGCGCCAGCTCATTCGCGTCCCGCATCATATCAACAGTCCGGCATTTGCGGCCGCGCTGGTGCAGCACTTTCGCGCGCTGCAAGGCGCGCGGCCGCGTGCGCGCGCGGCGGGCCGGTAGGGGATCACAGCATGGCAGCGATCGAACGGCAGGCCCTTCTCGCCAAATTCCACGACATGATCGCGCGCGGCGAGCCAATCGTCGGCGGCGGTGCCGGCACCGGACTGTCCGCCAAATGCGAAGAAGCCGGCGGCATCGACCTGATCGTGATCTACAATTCCGGCCGCTTCCGGATGGCCGGACGCGGTTCGCTGTCCGGCCTGATGCCGTATGGTGACGCCAATGCGATCGTGATGGAGATGGCCGCCGAGGTGCTGCCGGTCGTGAAGAGAACCCCGGTGCTCGCCGGGGTCTGCGCCACCGACCCGTTCCGCAGCATGGAGCGCTTTCTCGACGAGGTGAAAGCCGCCGGATTCTCCGGCGTGCAGAACTTTCCGACGGTCGGATTGATCGACGGCAGCTTCCGCTTGGGGCTGGAGGAAACCGGCATGTCCTACGCGCTCGAAGTCGAGATGATCGCGTTGGCCGGCGCCAAGGGCCTGTTGACGACGCCCTATGTGTTCTCTGCCGACGATGCCGCGGCGATGGCGGGTGCCGGGGCCGACATCATCGTCTGCCATTTCGGGTTGACCGCCGGCGGCGCGATCGGGGCACGGACCGCGCTGAAGCTCGACGAGGTTCCGGCCATGCTTGACGCCTGGGCAGCGGCGGCGCTTGCGGTGAAACCCGACGCGATCATCCTCGTGCATGGCGGTCCGGTGGCAGAACCGGCGGACGCCGAATTCGTGATCAAGACCTCGCGGCATTGCCACGGCTTCTACGGCGCCTCCTCGATGGAGCGGCTGCCGGTCGAAGTCGCGATCCGCGAGCAGACCCGGAAATTCAAGGCCATCAGCCGCAGCTAAACGGACCATGCGACAGCACTTCGTTGAGGGAGAACAGACATGTCAGGCCAGCTGATCGGAGCGCTTATTCTCTGGCTGATCATCGCGATCATCGCGATCGCGATCGTCGTCTATCTGGTGAACTGGCTGTACCGGCGCTCGTCGAAGGAGGCGGCGTTTGTCCGCACCGGCCTTGCCGGAGAAAAAGTGGTGATCGATTCCGGCGCCTTCGTGCTGCCGTTCATCCATGACATCACGCCGGTGAACATGAACGTGCTGCAGATGCGGGTGCATCGCGGCCAGGACGACGCCATCATCACCCGCGACCGGATGCGGGTCGATATCGACGCCGACTTCTACGTCCGCGTCCGTGCCACCCCCGAGGCGGTGTCGCTCGCGGCCTCAACGCTCGGCCGGCGCACCATGCAGCCGGAGACGCTGCACGCGCTGCTGTCGGGCAAGTTCGTCTCGGCGATCCGCTCGGTCGCCTCCGAGATGACGATGGAAGACATGCACGAGCAGCGCGGGGTCTATCTCGCCAAGGTCAAGGAGGCCGCCGCCGAGGCGCTCGCCAAGAACGGGCTCGAACTGGAATCGGTGGCACTGACCAATCTCGACCAGACCGATCTGCAATATTTCAACGCCTCGAACCGCTTCGACGCCGAAGGCCTGACCCATCTGATCGAGCAGATCGAGGGCCGGCGCAAGACGCGCAACGACATCGAGCAGGATTCGATGATCCGGATCCGCTCGCGCAATCTCGAGGCGGAGAAGCAGTCGCTCGAGATCGAGCGCGAGAGCGAGATGGCGCGGCTGGAGCAGCAGCGCGACGTCGAAGTGCGCCGCGCCGTGCAGCGCGCCGAAATCGCCCGCGAGCGCGCGATGCGCGACACCGAAGCCGAGCAGGCCCAGATCAATGCGCGTGAGGAGATCGAGAAATCGCGGATCGGCAACGAACGCGCCATCAGCGAGGCGAGGATCGCCTCCGAGCGCGACGTTCGCCAGCGCGAGATCGAACGCAGCCAGATCGTCGACCAGGCCGAGATCGCCGCGCGCGAGACGGTGGAGAAGGCGCGGATCGCCAATGACCAGCTGATCAAGGAGACCCGCATCACCGCCGACCGCGAGATCCGCGAGCGCGAGATCGAACAGGTGCGCGCGCTGCAGGCCGCCGAAATCGCCGCGCGCGAATCCACCGAGCGTGCCCGGATCGCGCAGGAAGCGTCCGTCAGCACCGACCGGATTGCCAACGAGCAGCGAATTTCGGGCCTCGACATCGCCAAGCGGCGTTCGATCGAGGAGGCCGATATCGCAGCAAGGCTCGCGACCGAAACCGCGGAAATCGCCCGCAACAGCGCCATCATCGCCAATCGCCTCGCCGCCGAGGAAAAGCGCCTGGCGCGCGAGATCGTCCGCGACCGCACCGTCCAGCAGGAGACCATCGCGTCGAAGGAACTGGTGGAGTCCGCCCGCATTCTCCAGGAGGAGAAGGTTCGCGCGCTGACCATCACCCGCAATCAGGCGATCGACGAGGCCGAGATCGCCGCGCTGCATGCGGTGGAGGCGGCGCGGATTTCCAACGAGAAGGAAATCGCAGCGCAACGCATTCTCGCCGAACAGGAAACCCGGTCGCAGGAGATCGCGCGGACCCAGACGCTGGAAGGCGCCGAGATCGCCGCCCGCGAGGCGACCGAGACCGCCCGCATCGCCTCCGATCTTGAAATCCGCAGCCTCGACATCAACCGCTCCACGGCGATCGAGACCGCCGAAATCAAGAAGCGCGATGCGATCGAGGTCAGCCGCATCGAGGCTGAACTTGCGATCGACAAGGGGCGGATTGCGGCCTCGAAGAGCCGCGAGGTGCTGCAGATCGATCAGAAAAAGACCATCGAGATCGCCGAGGAGGAGCGCGTCATCGCGACCTCCGCGCGCAGGATCGAGCGGGTTGATTCCGACCGTGCCGTGCGCGCGGCCGAGATCAATGCGCGCCAGGAGATCGAGAAGGTCGACATCACGCGCGAGCGCGAACTGGAAGTGGCGCGGCTGGAGCGCCGCAAGGCGCTCGAGCAGCTCGATATCGCGCGCAACCAGGCGCTGCAGGAATCCGAGATCGCCGCGCGCGAAGAGATCGAACGCGCGCGCATCGCCTCCGAACGGGGCCTCGACGAGGCTCGCGTCGGCCGCGACCTCGACCTGCGCAAGCTCGAGGTCGGTCGCGAGCGCGAAGTCGAGAGCGCCGTCATGGACAAGGCGATCGCGATTTTCGAGAAGTCGCTGGTGGAATCCGCGGCCCAGGTCAAGGCCGAGATGGCCAAGGCCAAGGCGGTGGAGGCCGAGGAAATCGTCAAGACGGTGCGCGAAAGCGAGAACGCCAAGCGGCGTACCACGGTCGAAATCATGTTGGCGAGAAAGAATGCCGATGAGAAGCGCATTGAGGCCGAGGCCCATGCGATCCGTGCCGCGGTCGACGCGGAAGCGCAGAAGCTGCTCTACGAGGCCGAGAATGCGCTCACCGACGAGGCGCGCTACGGCCTGTTCCGGCGCCGGCTGCTGGACCGGATCGAGGGCATCGTCCGCGAAAGCGTCAAGCCGATGGAGAAGATCGAGGGCATCCGCATCCTGCATGTCGACGGGCTCGGCGGCATGGGCGGCAATGGCGGCGGCAGTTCGCGCACGCCGACCGACGAGGTGATCGACTCCGCGCTGCGCTATCGCGTGCAGGCGCCGCTGATCGACTCGATCCTGGCCGAAATCGGCATGGAAGGCGGCAGCCTGTCCAAGTTGCCCGGCCTGATCCGAGAGGCGCGCGATCTGCAAGGCATCAAGGAGGGTGCGGCGCGCGCCGCGAAGGCGGAGAGCGGTGGGGAGAAGCCGGCAGGCCGCTCCGCCCGCGGCAAGTCCGGCGGTTCTTCCGGTGGCGAAAAGGCATAAGCCGCATGGCGCGCGTCTACATATCGAGCGTCATCAATGCCCGCACCGACCGGGTGTGTGGGCCGGGTGCGCGACTTCAACGGCCTGCCGAACTGGCATCCGGCGATTGCTGAAAGCCGCATCGAGAACGGCGAGCCGGCCGAT
>JACDAG010000919.1 GCA_013695565.1 Bradyrhizobium sp. | reverse complement strand
GCTGCATCGCCTGCAAGCTGTGCGAGGCGATCTGCCCGGCGCAGGCGATCACCATCGAGGCCGGCCCGCGCCGCAACGACGGCACCCGCCGCACCGTGCGCTACGACATCGACATGGTGAAATGCATCTATTGCGGCCTGTGCCAGGAAGCCTGTCCGGTCGATGCCATCGTCGAGGGACCGAATTTCGAATTCGCGACCGAGACCCGCGAGGAACTCTATTATGACAAGGCGAAATTGCTCGCCAATGGCGACCGTTGGGAGCGTGAGATTGCAAAATCGATCGAACTCGACTCGCCGTACCGGTGAGGTGAGGGCATGATCGCTTCCAACATCACCACGTCATTCCGGGATGGTCCGAAGGACCAGACCACAGGTGCGCAGTGCGCACCGGGGAATCTCGAGATTCCGGGTTCGCGCTTCGCGCGCCCCGGAATGACGGGGGATAACCGATGATCCCCGCGCTGTTCTTTTATGTCTTTGCCGGCGTCTGCGTGGCGTCGGCGGTGATGGTGATTGTCTCGCGCAATCCCGTCCACTCCGTGCTGTATCTGATCCTGGCCTTCGTCAATGCGTCCGGCCTGTTCATCCTGATGGGCGCCGAATTCCTCGGCATGATGCTGATCGTGGTCTATGTCGGCGCGGTCGCGGTGCTGTTCCTGTTCGTGATCATGATGCTCGACGTCGACTTCGTCGAGCTGCGCGAAGGCTTCCTGCAATATCTGCCGATCGGGCTCGTGATCGGCGGCATCTTCGTGTTCGAGCTTCTGCTGGTCGTCGGCGGCTGGGTGATCAATCCGTCCGTCACCAGGAACATCACGGCGGCGATCCCGACCAATATCAGCAACACCGAGGCGCTCGGGCTCGTGCTGTACACGAAGTACATCCACTACTTCCAGCTCGCCGGCATGGTACTGCTGGTCGCGATGATCGGCGCCATCGTGCTGACGCTGCGCCACAAGGTCAACGTCAAGCGGCAGGACATCAATGTGCAGAACGCGCGCACCCCGGAGCTCGCGATGAGCGTGCGCAAGGTGGCGTCGGGCCAGGGCCTGCAGGACGCGGACGCGGCGGAGTGGGTAAAATGACGATCGGCCTCGGACATTATCTTGCGGTCGGCGCGATCCTGTTCACGCTCGGGATCCTCGGCATCTTCCTCAACCGCAAGAACATCATCGTCATCCTGATGTCGATCGAGCTGATCCTGCTGTCGGTCAATATCAATTTGGTGGCGTTCTCGACCTTCCTCGGCGACATCGTCGGCCAGGTGTTTGCGCTGCTGGTGCTGACGGTGGCGGCCGCGGAAGCCGCGATCGGTCTCGCCGTGCTGGTGGTTTATTACCGCAACCGCGGTTCGATCGCGGTTGAAGACGTTAATTTGATGAAGGGCTGACGGCGCATGATCCGGAAAAGTGGAAGCCGGTTTTCCGGCAAGATCATGCGCAAAGGGATGCGGTAATGGTTCAGGCAATCGTCTTTCTGCCGCTGCTGGGCGCCATTCTGGCTGGCCTGATCGCCATATTCGGGGCGCATGCGCGCAATCCGAGTGGCGACGAAGTCGAGCATCATGATGACGGACATGGGCACGGCGCGCATGCGGCTGCGGCCCATGATGAACATGGTGCCGATCATGGCCACGATGACCACGGCCATGCCGATCATCATGGGCCGGCCGAACCGGCGGCTGCCGGCTCGCGCGCGGCGGAGTTTATCACGACCGGACTTCTGTTCGTATCTGCGGCGCTCTCCTGGGTGGTGCTCGTCGACATCGGTCTCCTGCACCATGAAGTCGCACGAATCGCGTTGTTCCCCTGGATCAATTCAGGCGATCTGCAGGTCGCATGGTCGCTGCGCGTCGACACCCTGACCGCGGTCATGCTGGTCGTGGTCAATACCGTGTCCGCGCTCGTGCACCTCTATTCCATCGGCTACATGGACGAGGATCCGAACCGGCCGCGCTTCTTCGGCTATTTGTCGCTGTTCACCTTCGCGATGCTGATGCTGGTGACCTCGGACAATCTGGTCCAGATGTTCTTCGGCTGGGAGGGCGTCGGTCTGGCGAGCTATCTCCTGATCGGCTTCTGGTACAAGAAGCCGTCGGCGAACGCGGCGGCGATCAAGGCCTTCGTGGTCAACCGCGTCGGCGATTTCGGTTTTGCGCTCGGCATCTTCGCCATCTTCATGCTGACCAAATCGACCGACTTCGAGACGATTTTCGCGGGCGCGCCCGGGCTCGCCGGCAAGACCATCAACGTGTTCGGCTGGCATGCCGACGCGCTGACGCTGACTTGTTTGCTGCTGTTCATGGGCGCGATGGGCAAGTCCGCCCAGTTCCTGCTGCACACCTGGTTGCCGGACGCGATGGAAGGCCCGACGCCGGTGTCGGCGCTGATCCATGCCGCGACCATGGTCACCGCAGGGGTGTTCATGGTGGCGCGGTTGTCGCCGTTGTTTGAGCTGGCGCCGAACGCGCAGGCCGTCGTGATGTTCTTCGGTGCCACCACCGCCTTCTTTGCGGCGACGATCGGCCTGGTGCAGAACGACATCAAGCGCATCGTCGCTTACTCGACCTGTTCGCAGCTCGGCTACATGTTCGTGGCGATGGGGGCAGGGGCCTATTCGGTCGGCATCTTCCATCTGTTCACGCACGCCTTCTTCAAGGCGTTGCTGTTTTTGGGTTCCGGCTCGGTGATCTACGCGATGCATCACGAGCAGGACATCCGCAACATGGGCGGGCTGAAGGACCGGATTCCCTTCACCTACATCGTGATGGTGATCGGCACGCTGGCGCTGACCGGCTTCCCGCTCACGGCCGGCTATTTCTCCAAGGATGCGATCATCGAATCCGCGTTCGTGTCGCACAATCCGTTCGCGTTCTACGGCTTCCTGATGACGGTGATCGCGGCCGGCCTGACCTCGTTCTATTCCTGGCGCCTGATCTTCAAGACCTTCCACGGCCACCCGCACGATCAGGAACATTACGAGGCCGCGCACGAGGCGCCGCTGTGGATGCTGGTCCCGATCGGCGTCCTCGCCGCCGGATCGATCCTGGCGGGCTTCCCGTTCAAGGAATTGTTCGCAGGGCATGGCGTGGCTGAGTTCTTCCGCGACTCGGTGAAGATGCACCCGCATATCATCGAGGAGATGCACCACATCCCCGCAGCTGTCGCCTACCTGCCGACCGTGATGATGGTGATCGGCGCCTACGTGTCCTACGTCTTTTACATCCGTCGGCCCTATATGCCGGTCGAACTCGCCAATCAGCACCAGATGCTCTATCAGTTCCTGCTCAACAAATGGTACTTCGACGAGCTCTATGACCTGATCTTCGTTCGCCCGGCCAAGTGGCTTGGTCACTTCCTGTGGAAGAAGGGCGATGGCTACGTCATCGACGGCTTCGGTCCCGACGGCATTTCCGCACGCGTGCTCGATATCACGCGCAACGTCGTGAAAATCCAGACCGGGTATCTCTATCACTACGCCTTCGCGATGCTGATCGGGGTCGCCGGACTAATCACCTGGTTCATGTTCGGCTTGGGAGGCCAGTGATGACAACCTGGCCCATTCTCTCGGTCGTCACCTTCCTGCCGCTGTTCGGCGCGCTGGTGATCTATATCAGCCGCGGCGACGACGAGGCGGCGCGGCGCAACTCGCGCTGGATCGCGCTGTGGACCACGCTGGTCACCTTTGCGGTCTCGCTGATCCTGGTCTGGCGCTTCGATGCGACCAACCCGGATTTCCAGTTCATTGAAAAGGCGTCCTGGCTGGCGAGCGGCATCACCTACCACATGGGCGTCGACGGCATTTCGCTGCCCTTCGTGATCCTGACCACCGCCTTGATGCCGTTCTGCATCATTGCGAGCTGGAAATCGATCACGATGCGGGTGCGCGAATACATGATGGCGTTTCTGCTTCTGGAAACGCTGATGATCGGCACCTTCTCGGCGCTCGACCTGGTGCTGTTCTATCTGTTCTTCGAAGGCGGCCTGATCCCGATGTTCCTGATCATCGGCGTCTGGGGCGGCCCGCGCCGGGTCTACGCGTCCTTCAAGTTCTTCCTCTACACGCTGCTCGGCTCGGTGCTGATGCTGCTCGCGATCATGGCGCTGTACTGGAACGCCGGCACCACAGACATCCCGTCGCTGATGCTTACCGCGGTGCCGCGGTCCTTGCAGACCTGGGCGTGGCTGGCGTTCTTTGCCTCCTTCGCGGTGAAGATGCCGATGTGGCCGGTGCACACCTGGCTGCCGGACGCGCATGTGGAGGCGCCGACCGCGGGCTCCGTCATCCTGGCCGGCGTGCTGCTGAAGATGGGTGCCTACGGGTTCCTGCGGTTCTCGGTGCCGATGCTGCCGCTGGCCTCCGCACAGTTCGCACCCCTGATCTACACCCTATCCGTGGTGGCGGTGATCTAC
>JACDAG010000896.1 GCA_013695565.1 Bradyrhizobium sp. | reverse complement strand
CGCACCAGAGCCGGGGCCGGTTGGGACAGAGCAGCAGTTGAGACGACGAGGGCTACAAAAATTGTGACCGCAGCAGGAATTCGGGTCGAAAGGGTCGGCATTATCAGTCACCGGCTCGCGTGGGAGGGACCGCAATTTCTACAGCCTGTGAGGCGGATCAGTGCAAGCCCAATTCACCGCTATGCCCACGTATAAGGCAAAAACTGCGCAAGCCCGCTTCCTGCATAGGAGCCTGCCGCCAGAACCGCAGCCCGGAGGCTGTTCCAACCCCGTTTGCCCGTGTAGGCTGGCGCAACTGCTGGCCGTATAAGGCCGACGCCCATATGGGGTGGGCAGAAAAACGGGAGATGACGGACAACCATGACGGAACTCCGATATTTGGCGCCCAATTCGCTTGATGAAGCGATCAAGGCGTTCGCCGCGGCCGGAAGTGCAGGGCGTATTCTGGCCGGCGGAACTGACCTTCTGGTGCAGATGCGCGCCGGGGTCGTGAAGCCGGGCCTGATCGTCGACATCAAGAAAATCGCCGAGATGACGCAAATCGAGGAAACCGCCGATGGCGGCTTTCGCGTCGGCGCCGCCGTTTCCGGCATGGCGCTGCACGACCACGCGCGTTTCGGCAAGGTCTGGCCCGGGGTGCTGGAGGCCGTCAATCTGATCGGCTCCAAACAGGTGCAGGGGCGGGCCTCCGCCGGCGGCAATCTCTGCAATGGCTCACCGGCCGGCGACAGCGTGCCCGCCATGGTCGCGGCCGGCGCTACCGTCACGGTGCAGGGGCCGGATGGCCGTCGCGAGATGCCGGTGGAGCAGGTGCCGGTCGGTCCCGGCCGCACCAATTTCAAGCCCGGCGAAATCCTCGTCAGCTTCACGCTGCCGCCGCGGCCGAAGGGATCGAGCGATGCTTATCTGCGCATGATCCCGCGCACCGAAATGGACATCGCCGTGGTCGGCCTTGGCGTCAGCCTGACGCTGAAGGATGGCGTCTGCACCGCCGCGCGGGTCGGTCTCGGCGCGGTGGCGCCGACCGTGCTGCTGGTTGAAGCGGCCGCCAAAGCCCTGATCGGCAGCAAGCTCGACGATGCCGCGCTCAATGCCGCTGCCGCTGCCTGCTCTGCCGCCTGCCGTCCGATCGACGACAAGCGCGGCACCATCGTCTACCGCACCAAAGTCGCCGGTGTGCTGCTGAAACGCACCACCGCGATTGCCGCGCAACGCGCCAAAGGGAATTAAGCTTCATGGCCAAGGTCCACGTCACCACTACGATTAACGGCGAGCCGTCGGAATTTCTCTGCGAGCCCAACGACACCATGCTCGATGCGCTGCGCGGCCCCTTGGGCCTCACCGGCTCCAAGGAAGGTTGCGCCTCCGGCGATTGCGGCGCATGCAGCATCACGGTCGATGACAACCTCGTCTGTTCCTGCCTGATGCTCGCGGTCGAATCCGAGGGCCATCAGCTCAGCACCATCGAGGGCATGGCCAAGGGCGACAGGCTGCATCCGCTGCAGCAGAAGTTTCTGGAAATGGCAGCGCTTCAGTGCGGCATCTGCACCTCAGGCATGCTGGTGGCGTCGGATGCGCTGTTGAAGCGCAATCAGAATCCCAGCGAGGAAGAAGTTCGCTTCTGGCTCGCCGGCAATCTCTGCCGGTGCACCGGCTATGACAAGATCGTCCGCGCGGTGATGGAAACCGCCGCCGACATGCGCGCAACGAATTAAGGAATCCTGGCAATGAACATCGTCACCGACAACAAGTGGATCGGCCAGCGCACCATTCGTCCTGACGGCGTCGACAAGGTCACGGGCCGCGCGGCCTTTGCCGCCGACACCAACATGCCCGGCATGATCTGGGGCAAGGTGCTGCGCAGCCCGCATCCGCACGCGCGCATCAAGGGGATCGACACCTCGAAGGCCGAGGCGCTGCCCGGCGTCAAGGCTGTCGTCACCGCGCGCGACATCGTCGATTTCCCGCTCGATAAGTCGGTCATGCTCGGCATCCAGGATATGCGCTGGATGTGCCGCAACGTGATGGCGCGAGAAAAGGCGCTGTTCCCCGGTCATCCCGTTGCCGCCGTTGCCGCAACGTCAGAAGCGATCGCCGCGCAGGCCTGCGAACTGATCGAGGTGGATTACGAAGTATTGCCATGGTCGATCGAGATCGACGACGCGCTCAAGTCAGATGCGCCGATCCTGCACGACTTCATGAAGTTCGAGGGCAAGCCGTCCAACATCGCCGGCCGGCTCGAAGTCAAGAAGGGCGACATCACGGCAGGCTTTGAGGCCGCCGAAATCGTGGTCGAGCGCAGCTTCACCACCCGTCCGGTGCATCAGGGCTATATCGAGCCGCACGCCTGCCTGATCAGCG
Source organism: Bradyrhizobium sp. (assembly GCA_013695565.1). Lineage (GTDB taxonomy): Bacteria > Pseudomonadota > Alphaproteobacteria > Rhizobiales > Xanthobacteraceae > Bradyrhizobium. The sequence goes on along the minus strand of JACDAG010000896.1, from coordinate 8,936 downwards.
TCGGCGCCGACAACAAGACCACGATCTGGAGTTCGAGCCAGGGCCAGTTCATGGTTCGCGCCATGACGGCGTATCTGACCGGCATCCCGCAGAGCGACATCCGCGCCATTCCCGCCGAAATCGGCGGCGGTTTTGGTGGCAAGACCATCGTCTATCTTGAGCCGCTGGCGACCATGCTCGCCAAGAAGTCTGGCCGACCGGTGAAGATGGTGATGACCCGCGAGGAAGTGATGCGGGCGACGGGGCCGACGTCGGGCTCCAAGAGCACGGTCAAGATTGGTGCCAAAAAAGACGGTACCATCGTCGCCGCGCACGGCATCTACTATCTGCAGGCGGGCGCATTCCCGGGCTCGCCGATCCGCGGCGCCGTCGGCTGCAGCTTTGCGCCGTACGAAATCCCGCACGTGCTGTCGGAAGGCTTTGACGTGGTTTCCAACCGCTCCAAGGTGGCGGCCTATCGCGCGCCGGGCGCGCCGATCGGCGCCTATGCGGTCGAGTGCGTGCTCGATGAACTCGCCGAAGCGTTGAAGATGGATCCGCTGGAGTTGCGGCTGAAGAACGCCGCCAAGGAAGGCACCAAGGCCGCGCACGGCCCGGTCTATCCGCGCATCGGTTACATCGAGACGCTGGAGGCGGCCAAGGGATCCGACCATTACAAGGCGCCGCTCGGCAAACTTCAGGGCAGGGGCGTGGCTTCCGGCTTCTGGTTCAACGCCGGCGGCGAATCCTCCGCACAGGTCAACATCACCGAGGACGGCAACGTCGTCGTCACGACAGGCCATCCCGATATCGGCGGCTCGCGCGCCGGCATTGCCAACATCTGCGCCGAACTGCTCGGCATCGACTACCGCCGCGTCTCGGTCCTGATCGGCGACACCGCCACCATCGGCTTCTCGAATTTGACCGGCGGCAGCCGCGTGCTGTTTGCCTCGTCGATCGTGGCGACGCAGTCGGTCGAGAAGGTGATTCAAACCTTGCGCGAACGCGCGGCGAAGATCTGGGAGATCGATCCAGAGGCGGTCAAATGGGACCAGGGTGCGGCGCATCCGGTCAGTCCCAACGCCGGCCAGTTCCCGCCGCTGACGCTGGCGGAGCTTGCCGAAAAGGCGCCCTCAATGGGCGGCCCGATCGGCGCCGGCGTGCAGCTCAATACGCAGGGCGCCGACGGCGGCTTCGGCACCCACATCGCGGACGTGGAAGTCGATGCCGATCTCGGCATCGTGCGCGTGATCCGCTACACCGCGATCCAGGACGTCGGCCGCGCCATCCATCCCGCCTATGTCGAGGGCCAGTTGCAGGGCGGCGTCTCTCAGGGCATCGGCTGGGCGCTGAACGAGGAGTACATCTACAACAAGCAGGGCAAGGTCGATAATCCCGGCTTCCTCGATTACCGCATGCCTGTCTGCTCGGACCTGCCGATGATCGACTGCATCATGGTCGAGGTGCCGAACCCGAAGCATCCGCAAGGCGTCAAGGGCGTCGGCGAAGTGCCGCTGATCCCCGTCATGTCGGCGATCTCGAACGCGATCTACAACGCGCTCGGCAAGCGCTTCTACAGCCTGCCGATGTCGCCGCCGAAGGTGCTCGAAGTGATCGACGCGCCGGAGACCCGTCAAGCAGCGGAGTGAGACTTCTTAAGGCGGGTTAGCATCAGCGTAACCCGCCTTTTCGTCGAGACAAGGCCGCGGGTGACGGCGGCTCACTACGCCGTCGCAGCGGCAGTTGCGGTTTGTGGCGCTGCCGGTGCTGCGAGCTTGGCCTCGTCGTCGCGCTGATGGTCTCCGAGGCTGCGGCGATATCGTTGCAAGGGCCGCTCAACGATCAAGTAGCTGACCGTAGCCATGGCGATCGAGAAGCTCAGAACAATCGGACCGGTCAAATACCAGGGAGTGAGTTCTCTGAAGTAGATGGCTGCCGGATAATGCCACAGATACATGCCGTAAGAGATGATGCCGATACCAACCAGGGGTGGCGCAGACAACACCGAACTGACCCAGGATTCCTTTGTCGAGGCCGCGATCAGCAAACCAAGGGCGGCGATGTGGGCCAGATTCGTCATGACGACCAAGGACCAGGGGGCGCCCCAATAGCCGATCGAGAGGCAGACGGTGAGAGCTGCCCACGCGACGATGCCGGCAATATTGGCTGCTCTTTCCGAGATTGAGTCCTTGTACCGGAGTGCTGTTGCCAGCAGCGCGCCACAAACCAGTCCGCTGATCCGGGTATCAAAGCGATAATACGTCGCGTCCCATCCCGAGTTTTCATATTGGTATATGCGCCATGCGCTGGCGAGCAGGTAGATGCCGAGGAGAACGACCAGACGCCGGCGAAGCCTGAGGCGCACCAGCAGCAGAACTGCGAACGGTCAGATCAGATAAAAGTGCTCTTCGACGGAGAGCGACCAGGTGTGAATCAGCACTTTCGGATTATTCCAAAAGGCCTGAGAATAGTCGGACAGATAAAATGCGACCAGCGCGACGTCGCGCACATGCACCATGAGGTCGAGCTGCGGCCAGAGCGAGGGTGCGATCACCAGGTATGCAGTCAGGAACAGCAGAAGGGGCGGCGTGAGACGGAGCAGCCGACGCAGATAAAACCTCTGGACGTCAACTCGTCCCGTCGCATCAATTTCGTCCACGAGAAGTCGGGTGATTAGAAAGCCGCTCAGAACGAAGAACAGATCGACGCCAAAATAACCCTGGTCGAATACGGGAACTCCGCAGTGATCTGATATGACCAGGACCACCGCTATCGCTCGCAATCCATCCAATGATGGATTGTATCGAAACTGGGCTGTCAACGGGGTCTCCATCTACGCCGCGGCGCAGCCGCGATGGTTGTTATTGTTGAAGCGCCGCAGCCATGGGCCATTTTTGGGGCCCTAGTACCCGGAATCTAGGGTTCGTGAAAAGACGCATCATGCTAACCGACTCTGAAGACTCGCAATTTTACGTCGCGTCTGACTCACTTGTCTTCGATATTGGGTACTAGGCAATTTCCTTATAGGTGAAACTACGGAGGAAAGTTTACGCACTTCTTAATTGTGCAACCTAAACTTGAAGTTCGCTGCGTTTCTTGACCCGTCGGGCCCGTTATATATCGCGTGTTACAGCGCTATTTTGTGGGGGAGTGGAGCGAAACCCACCATTGCTCCGACGAAGGAAGATCGCGGTTTACACTTCGCTAACTAACCCGGCCTGTGCGCTACGAAAGGGGGGGCTCTGCAGGTCCGCATTGCCTCGAATTAGTGAAGGGAGCGTTCAAGGCGGTAGTTTCGACGTCAGGCAAACGCTAGGATTGGCGAACAAGGGAGGCTACCCATGGAAGAAATCGCGGCTCGGCGCGCGGCGCAATCGCTGCTTGCGGCACACAAGGCCAACGTTCAGTTCATATCGCTCGGCCCGCCCGACAAGCCTGCCACGATCGTGGATGCCTATGACATCCAGGATCGATACGTCGCGCTGCTGCGGAGCGAACACGGCGAGGCCGTGGGTTACAAGGTCGGGTTGACCTCGGCCACGATGCAGAAATTTTGCGGCATCGATCACCCCATTGCCGGCGTGGTGCTGGCAAGCCGCGTGCATCCATCCGGCGCGATCGTCCGACGCGCGGATTTCGGGCGGCTCGGCCTCGAATTTGAAATCGCCGTTCGTCTCAAATCCGATGTGCCGGTTACGGATGCGCCGGTTACCGCCGAAATGATTGCCCCGCATGTCGGCGGCGTAAGTGCGGCCATCGAACTGGTGGACGATCGCAGCGCCGACTACGGCAATCTCGATGTGCTCTCGCTGGTATCGGATAATTCCTGGAACGCCGGCATCGTCCTGTCGGAATTCACGGCGAAATGGCCTGATCTCGAGCCTGTTGTCGGGCGCGCGACAATGGATCAGGTGGCGGTCGGCGAAGGCCACGGCCGCGACATCCTCGGCCATCCCTTCAATTCGGTCGCCTGGCTCGCCACGCAGCTCAATTCGCGGGGCACTGGGCTGAAGGCGGGTCAGGTGGTGATGACCGGAAGCGTCATGAAGACCGTGTTTCCGGACGCTGACGCGAGCTATCGCTTTGTTCTTGAGGGCATCGGCCACGTCGACGTGCAGGTGCGTTAGCGCCAGAGCGTTTTCCAGCGAAGTGGACAGCGGTTCGCGTCAAGAAGACGCGTCAAATCAGGAATCTAGCGCCCCGTTCCGATTCAATCGGAGCGGAAAAGACTCGAGGCGCTATGGCCTGCGGTCGATCCTGGCAAGCGTGATGTCGTCACGCGTGACGGTTCCCTTATCGTAAAATTTTCCGCACGTGCTTTGTTGGTCGTTAGCTACTCCGCGACGCGCCAGTGGTGGATGATGGTGACAACCTTTAGTTGGTACCAATTGTTAGTTTTTCCCATGCGAGAGTTTTCTATGCACAGAGACGGCCGATATGCTGTTTGGTTCAGGACCCCGCGTGGCGAAGGCACGGGCATCGTCGATCTTGTAAACGGCACCATATCGGGCTGCGACAGCTTCCTCACCTACAGCGGCTCATATGAGGTCGACGACGACCGCTTCACCGCGGCGTTGACCACCACGCGGCATTCCGCAGGTCCGCCGACGCTGTTCGGTATCGACGAGGTCGAGCTGGAGCTGGCCGGCCAATTCAAGGGCAAGATGGCGTCGTGCTCGGGAGCGGCCAGGCAGGCGCCGAATTTACTGTTCGAGGCCACGCTGATCGCCAGCGAGGAGGCGTTGCCTGCGCCGGATCGAAACGGCGCGAGCAAATTGCCTGATGGCGCCGACGGCCGAATCCGGATGCGTCATCCCGGTGCGCGCGGACTATCCAGAGCCTGATCCCGCCCCAACAGAATCGGAATTATTTGAGGCGCATTCCCGGCGCGCGCGAAAATCTGCGCCGCAGAAACGCGGCAATTGCGCAAGAGAAGAAGACACCGCGCGGAATAAACCCAAGGGAGGTTTTGCCGATGTCCGAAATGCTACCCTTCCCACCCAAGCCGCCGCCCAAATCGATCGCGGAGGAAACCGCTGAATTCCTGCGATTGCTGGAGCGCATCAGGTCTTCGTCGCAGAAGATCCAAAGGGAAGAATTCCAGGCAAGAGAGAAATAGGCCAAGAAAAGATAGGCCAAGAAATAGGCGAAAAGGCCCTCGTGATGTGCGAGGGCCTTTTTGCACGGTGGAGGGGCAGCCCCTCGCCGGTATCATCGGCTCCAGCCAGGCGCTAGAGCATTATCGGTTCTGATTGAATCAGAACCGAAGCTCTAGACTCTTGTTTTGACGCATTTTCTTCACGCGAACCGGTATCCACTTCGCTCGAAAACGCTAATATCGCTGAAAAGCGGAATCTCGCGGGACGAGCTCGCATCTGGGGGGTGGATGAATTTTTCGAAAGCACATTTCATTGGCATCGCAGGAAAGGGCATGAGCGCGACGGCGCTGCTGCTGCGGCAGATCGGCGTGCGGATTACCGGGTCTGACGAGGGCTTTTACCCGCCGGTCAGCGACTATCTCAGGAATGAGAAGATCCCGTTTGCCGCGGGATACCGCAAGGAGAACATTCCTGACGATGCCGATGTCATCGTGATCGGCAAGAACGCCAAACTTGTGCCTGAGAGCAATGAAGAAGTTCGCGCCGCGATGGACAGCGGAAAGCCGGTGCGGTCGTTTGCCGATTTGCTGCACGACATGACCGTCAATTCCGAGACCATCGTGGCGGCGGGAAGCTACGGCAAATCGACCTGCACCGCGCTGCTGGCGTGGTGCCTGCGGGTCGCGAACAAGGACCCGAGCTATTTCATTGGTGAGATCACCAACGGGTTCGAACGGCACGCGCACCGCGGAGCGGGCCCGACTTTCGTTCTCGAAGGCGACGAATACCCGGCGTCGAATTGGGACAACAGATCGAAATTTCTGCTCTACAACGCAAAAAACGTCCTGCTCACCTCGGCGACCCACGACCACATCAACGTGTTTCCGACCCACGCGGATTATCTTGGCCCGTATCAAAGCCTGCTTGGCTCACTGCCTTCAGACGGGCTTCTGGTCGTCAGCAGCAGCGAGCCGCACGCGCGCGCTTTGGCCGAAAACCTCGCTTGCGCCATTGTCTTTTATGCCTTGGACGACAAGGCGCACTGGCACGCCGCAAACATCGCGCGCGGCGCGGAAACCGGTTTCGACCTGATGCGCGGCAGTGAAAAGATCATCCGCCTGTCGACCCGGATGCTGGGCAATCACAACATCGAAAATATCGTCGGCGTCGGCGCGATGCTGCTGGAGAAGAAGCTGCTGTCGCCCGAGGAACTGAACGCCGGAATCAGCACCTTCCAGGGCGTCAAGCGCCGCATGGAATGGCTCTCGCCTCAATCAAAGGTGCCGGTCTACGAAGGCTTCGGATCGTCCTACGAGAAGGCCAGAAGCGCCATCGACGCCACAAAACTCCATTTCTCCGATCGGCGGCTGATCATCGTGTTCGAGCCGCACACCTTCACCTGGCGAAACCGGGCGGCCATATCAGCCTATGACGACGCCTTCGCGGGAGCGTCGAAAATCTTCATCTATGAGCCGGCATCGCAGGGCGCAGGCTCCCATGCCCAATTGACCCAGGACGAAATCGTCGCCCGCGTCAGGGCGGCGAACCATGATGTCGAGGCCATCAATGACCCGGACGAGGCGTTGGAGCGATTGAGCGGCATCCTGCGGCCGGATGATGTGGTGCTGTTGCTGACATCAGGCGAACTTGGCGGGCTGATACGAACCATTCCGCAGCTGGTTGAGACCAAATATCCCCGCTAAGGTGCTGACCGGCGCGCAATCATAAGAGGGAAACCCCATGCAAAAAGTCCTGGTCGAGAAAAATGCCGACGGCACCACGCTGGTCACGATCAACCGGCCCGAGCGCCGCAACGCGATCTGCGCCGAGACCGCGCTGCTGCTGCAGAAGGCGTTTGTGGAGTTCGAGCGCTCGCCGACGCAGAAGGCCGCGGTATTGACCGGCGCCGGCAATGAAGCGTTTTCCGGTGGCGCCGACACCGGCAATTTTCCCGAACTGTGGCGCTGTATCCCGACCGTCGGTTTCGAGACCACCAAGCCGATCATCAACGCGGTGGGCGGCTGGTGCGTCGGGGGCGCGCTGGTGGTCTCGATGATGTGCGACCTCACGGTTGCGGCCGAGAATGCTAAGTTCTCCTATCCGGAAGCGCGGATGGGATTTACCGGCGGCATGATCGCCGGTCTCGCGTCGCGCATCCCGCACAAGATCGCGATGGAAATGATCTTGCTGTGCCGCGTCGTCGACGTCCAGCGCGCTTATAATATCGGCCTCATCAACGAAGTGGTGCCGGTCGGACAGCAGGTCGAGGTGGCGCTGAAGATGGCGCGCGAGATGGCCGAGTTCTCGCCGCTGGTGCTGAAAACCCTGAAGCGCTTCGTCACCGAAGGCGTCCTGCCGCACGGACCATCCGAGCAATCCGGCCGGGCCCAGCGCCAGCTTTATGAAGTCAAGGAGAGCGAAGACGCCGTCGAGGCGACCGCCGCGGTCAAGGAAAAGCGCCGTGCGGTGTACAAGGGAAGATAGGGTTTCGTAGGGTGGGCAAAGCGAAAGCGAGCCCACCAATTCCAAGCAATGGTCTCGGATAGTTGGTGGGCACGCCGCAAGTGCGGCTTTGCCTACCCTACGAATTGCGGTCAGCCCTCAATCCGGCCTCAACCCGCCCGCCTGAACCACCTTGGCCCATTTCTCCGTCTCTTCCGCGATCAGCTTTCCAAACTCCGCCGGCGTGCCCGGCAGCGGTTCGCCGCCGAGCGCGGCGAGGCGGGTTTTCATGCCGGCGTCGGCGATGGCGGCGTTGAGCTCCTTGTTGAGCTTGCCGATGATTTCCATCGGCGTCTTGCCCGGCGCGCACATGCCATACCATTGGCTGGTCTCATAGCCCGGCACGAAATCACCGACCGGCGGCAGGTCCGGCGCCACTTGCGCCCGCGCCGCCGTGGTCACCGCCAGCGCGCGCAGTTTCCCGCTCGCGATGTAGTCCGTTGTTCCCGGCGCGGTAGCGAACAGCACCTGCACCTCTCCGCCCAGGAGGTCGGTCAGCGCCGGGCCCTGGCCGCGATATGGCACGTGCACCATGTTGACGCCGGTCATCATCTTGAACAGTTCGCCCGCCATATGGGGCGCGGTGCCATTGCCCGCGGAGGCCATGTTGACTTTGCCCGGATTGGCCTTGGCATAGGCGATCAGTTCAGGAACGGTTTTGACCGGCATCGAGGGATGTAACAGGATGATCATGGGAACGCGGATGATGCCCGCTACCGGAGCGATGTCGCGGATGAAGTTGAATTTGAGATTGCTGTAGAGCGCGGCGTTGACCGCGTTCGGCACGGTGGCGAGCAGCAGCGTGTAGCCGTCGGGTGCGGCGCCGACCACCGCCTCGGTGCCGATATTGCCGCCGGCGCCGGTGCGGTTTTCAACCACGAAGGATTGCCCCAGCCGCTCGTTGAGCCACTGGCCGATCAGCCGCGCCGTAATGTCGACGCCGCCACCGGCGGCGAATCCTGCGACGATCTTCACCGGCCGCGTCGGATAATCCTCCGCCATGGCGACACGCGGAAACGCCGGTGCGGCGAGGCCGGCGGCCGTGAGATGAAGGAATTTTCGGCGGTGAAACTGAAGGTTCATTGGTGGCCCCCTGGGAGCGCCAACGCTAGCTCAATTTCGGGGAGTACAGTAGAGGGCCGGTCTGCTCACGATCTCCGGAACACGAACGGCTGGCTCGCGACCTTGACGTCCTCGGCCTCGCGCAGTGCCTTGCGAACCTGCTTCGCTTCCCGCAGCGTCCGCTTGACATTCTTGTCGTTCGAATCGTCGTCAAAGAACAGCATCGTTTCGCAACTGATGCATTGCCGGGAATAACCGCTCTGGATCCGCCGCGCCTTGTCGCGAAAGCTCGAC
>JACDAG010000863.1 GCA_013695565.1 Bradyrhizobium sp. | reverse complement strand
AAACCGTGCCGCGCAGCGCGCTCACCGCCGGCGACGGCACCGTCAACGAGCGCGCGGTCGATGTCCAGATCAACCGGCTGCGCCGCAAGATCGAGCGCGATCCGGCCAATCCCTTGTTCCTGCAGGCGGTGCGCGGCATCGGCTATCGCCTGGTGGCATCCCCCTGAAATGAGCACGCTCGACACCGGCCTGACGCTGATCCGCACCGCCGCGGGCCGCGTCTCCGCGGCCAACAGCATGATGGGCAACGCCTTCAAGAGCTGGATGCCGACCGGTCTCTATGCCCGCGCGCTGCTGATCATGATCGTGCCGATGGTGATCCTGCAGACCGTGGTGGCGTTCGTGTTCATGGAGCGGCACTGGAACACGGTGACGCGCCGGCTGTCGGCGGCGGTGGTGCAGGACATCGCGAGCCTGATCGACGTCTACAAGGGTTATCCGCAGGACAAGGAGCGCACGCAACTCCGCCGTATCGGGCAGCGGCTGCAGCTGGTGGTGGATTTTCTGCCCGTCGGCGACATGCCGCCGCCCGGCCCAAAGCCGTTCTTCTCGCTGCTCGACCAGACGCTGTCGGTTCAGCTGGGCCGCCAGATCGGCCGGCCGTTCTGGATCGATACCGTCGGCAATTCCAACCTGGTCGAGATCCGCATTCAGCTCGACGACGCCGTGATGCGGATCTTCGCGCAACGAAGTGCGGCCTATGCTTCCAATTCGGAGATCTTCATCTTCTGGATGCTGGGCACATCCTCGATCCTGTTGATCGTGGCGGTGCTGTTCCTGCGCAACCAGATCAGGCCGATCCTGCGGCTCGCCGATGCCGCCGAAAGTTTCGGCAAGGGCCGCGAGGCGCCGAACTTCCGCCCCCGCGGCGCCCGCGAAGTGCGGCGCGCGGCGCAGGCGTTCCTCGAGATGAAAGCGCGCATCGAGCGCTCGATCGAACAGCGCACCGCGATGCTGGCCGGCGTCAGCCACGATTTGCGCACCATCCTGACCCGCTTCAAGCTCGAACTCGCGCTGATCGGCGACAGTCCCGAGGTCGACGGCATGCGCAGGGATGTCGACGAGATGTCCGGCATGCTGGAGGATTATCTGGCATTCGCGCGCGGCGACAGCGGCGAGATCGCGCAGCCGACCGACATGACCATGGCGCTGGAGGAATTGCGCAGCGACGCCGAGCGCAACGGCCATACCGCGACGGTGGCGTTCCACGGCCTGCCGGTGGTGACCGTGAAACCGGCCTCGTTCAAGCGCTGCCTCGCCAACCTCGTCTCCAACGCCGCGCGGCACGCCAACACGATCTCGATATCAGGCCATCGCGACCATCGCTATCTGACGGTGACGATCGACGACGACGGCCCGGGCATTCCGGCCAACATGCGGGAAGAAGTATTCAAGCCGTTCCTGCGGCTCGACGATGCCCGCAACCAGGACGAGGGCGGCACCGGCTTGGGCCTTGCCATCGCCCGCGACATCGCCCGCTCGCATGGCGGCGACATCACGCTCGGCGACAGTCCGATGGGTGGCTTGCGCGCGGCGGTCAGGGTACCGGTGTAGGAATTATTCGGGTTCGCCGCTTGCACCAGAGCCCCGGATTTCGCTGCGCTGCATCCGGGCTACGGACTGCAGCGAGCAACTTCGCCGATTCCCGCGGGACTTCAAGACCTTCATGTCAGGCGACAAGGGTCACGAGCGATAGCCCAAAGGCAGCCGCACAGATCAAAACGCGCGCACGGTGCCAGGCCGCCCAGCGCGCCAAAGCCGTCGGCAAGTCAGTGGCAGCCACGGCGCGCCGCTCGAAGGCTTCGTTCGCCGACTTGAAATACAGCAGGTAGATGGCAACCAGACTGCAGGTTAGGACGGCCGCTGCAATCGCCGCGAGGCTACGCGGCGCGAGGCCACCGGACTGCTGAATGACCTGCACCACCGCCAGCACGGCGGCTAGCGGCGCTGCCATCGTCAGCGGCGCGAAGAAGCGGTACAGGAGCGGGCCATAAGTCGGGTGCAGCGCGTAAAACGTCTCCGCCGACAGCGTACGCCAGTAGGGCAGCAGAAGCCGGTCCTCGGCCAGCAGCGCGCCAGCGAGGAGGCCAAGGCTGGCGGCCGCCATCAAAGGAAGCAACTGGCCTGCCAGAGCGGTCACGAGCGCGCGCCGCTGACACGAGCAGATTTCCTTCGCCTTTGAATGTCGATCGCAGCAACGCATTCTGCGCTGGAATCAGAGGAGTCGTTTGATAGTTTCTTCATGCGCGGTCTCCATCATCGATGCCCGTGTCGATTGAACTATAGGCTATCCTGGACATCAAACGGCGCCTGCAAATCAAGGCTTGCGGGCACGAAATCCGCACCGGTTCAAATGGGACGACGGACCAGGCCGCTGCGGATAATTATGCTTGAGGAAAAGCAGGTTGAGGGCTTCTGCCTGGCTACTTCGGCAGCTGCTTCGGCATCAGGTCCTTCAGCTTTTGCATGTCCTTGATGTTCATCTTCATGCCGCCGGGCATCATGATGTCGCCGGGCTTTTGATCGGCCTTGCAGGCGCCGAGCCACTTCGCCTCGATCGTGGTGGTGGAGTCACGCGCCGCGCCGGCGGGGCCGCCTTCGCTGCGCGAGGTCGACTTCACGGTGTAGGCGGAGTTGAAATCCCCTGATATTTCCGCATGCGACTTGATCGTCATGCCGGCGACGCCGCAGACGGAATCGTTGACATAACCGGTCGCGGTCTTCTGGATGTCCTGCTTCGAGCAGATGCTGTTGCCCATCGGCGAGAACGAGGTGCTCATATCCTTGTCGGTGGTCGCATCGGTGCACTGCTGCATCGTCATCTCGGGCGCGGGTGAGCCGGTGTTGAGCACCTTCATTTCCCACAGGCCGGCCTTGCGCACCGGCAGGTCGACCGCGCCGGCATCGCGCACAGGCGACAATGCCAGCAGGGATAGCGCCACACAAAATGAAGCAAGCTGTCGCGCCATGCTCGCGCTCCGCTATTTCGTGGTTCGGGCGTGGTGGATCAACTCAGGAGAGACCGGCTCAGTAGAGCGTACGCAGCGGCCGGTCGTTGGCCCCATAGGGCACCCAGCGGCAGGCAAAGGAAACATATCCGCCGTAGTGACCCTGGATGGCGAGGAATTTCACCACCTTGCCGTAACCGGCGCAGTGATCGACCGCGAGCTGGCGCGCATCCGCCTGTGTCGCCAGCGTATAGGCGATGATGCCCCCGGTATCATTGCCCTTGAACGCCGGGACCCAGTCGGCCCGGGCCGGCGCGCCGGCCAGCATTCCGCTTATCGCAACCAGGCACGCCGCCGCTATGATTCGCATTGCAAACTCCATTCGCTCGGCCGCACCTTAAAGCCCCTCGGCCGCCATGAAAAGAACGAGCGGCGGCCGGCGTGCAACTCTCCGCAGGTGTTGCCGCGCTGCACTTGACCTCGCCCGGGCTTCGCGGCACGGTCCCGCAGGTTGGATGACCGGCGGAATTCCCATGCGCACTCCCTTTATTGCATCGTTGAAAGCACTCGGCCTGGCTGCGGCGCTCGCCGTCCTGGGATTTGGCCAGGCGGCCGAGGCAGCCAATCCGCTGCAATTGAATTTCGGGCTGTTCGGTCCGAGTTACGACGGGCGGGTCAAGGAGTGCGAAGCCGCACTGCCGACCATCATTTCGCAGTTCCAGGAGAAGGAAAGCACCTTCTGGAATTCGGCCCTGACCATCACCGCCTATGGCCGGATTCATGAGACCGCGTTCCGGCCCTGGCAATCCGACAATATTCCGCGCCGCTATTGCACCGGCGACGTGATGCTGAGCGACGGCAAGGTGCGCATCGTGCACTATTCGATCGTCGAGGATGGCGGCTTTGCCGGCTTCGGCCAGGGCGTCGAATGGTGCGTCACCGGGCTCGACCGCAACTGGGCCTACAACCCCGGCTGCAAGGCCGCCCGGCCGTAAGTTACTTTCCTGATTCCTGCCTGAATTCCCCGACCGAGGCGCGGGTGCCAAACCGTTTTGCCACCTGCCGCCATTTTTGTTCTTGAAATGTTCCGGTTCCCTGCTAGGCTCGGGCAATCGAGTAGTAAGCCTTGTGGGTAAGGGAGCGTCTGATGTTTCCATCGGTCATTGTTTCGCGGCTGCTGATGTCACTGACCCTTCTTTTGGTCTCCGCAGGCTTCGCCGCCGCGCAGGACCGCCGCCAGAACGCCCCCGGCGAGTTCGATTTTTACGTGCTGTCGCTGTCGTGGTCGCCTTCCTTCTGCGAGGCAGCGTCCGAACGCGGCAATAGCGGGCGTTCCCAGATCCAGTGCGAGCGGCCGTTCTCCTTCGTGGTGCACGGCCTGTGGCCGCAATATGAGCGCGGCTTTCCCGAATATTGCCAGCGTCCGTCGCCGCGGCTCGACCGCAACATCATGTCGTCGATGCTGGACCTGATGCCGGCGCCCGGGCTGATCTTCAACGAATGGGACAAGCACGGTACCTGTTCGGGCCTTGGCGCACGGGCCTATTTCGAGAATATCCGCAAGGCCCGCGCGGCGGTGAAGATCCCCGAGAAATTCCTGCAATTGGCGGAGCCAAAATCGATCAGCCCGGACGCCGTCGAGGCCGCCTTCATCAAGGCCAATCCCGGCCTCAGCAACTCGGCGATCTCGGTCACGTGCTCAAGCCGGCGGCTCAGTGAAGTCAGGGTCTGCATGAGCAAGGATCTGCAATTCCGCGCCTGCGAGGAAATCGACCGCCGCGCCTGCCGTCGCGACGAGGTGGTGATGCCGCCGGTGCGGGGTGGTTGAAGATCCGCTTCCGTCATGCGTGCCCAAGTCCAGCAATCCGTGCCTTGCGCAGACTCCCAGAGTTGTCTGCGTTCCCGGTCATCCACGGCTTTATCGTCGTCTGCAGGGTACGTGGATGGCCGGGACCCCTCTATCGTCAGTTGCCGTGACGTCATCGTCGTCAGTCGGGGACGTCATCCGCCGCTCGCATCTGCGATGATATCGGTTACTTTCCCCGCCCCGATGTCGTAACCCCTCCCCCATGAACTACCGACACGCCTTTCATGCCGGCGGCTTTGCCGATGTCATCAAGCACATCGTGCTGGTGCGGATGCTGACCTATCTGCAGGAAAAGCCGGCCGCCTTTCGCGTCCTCGATACCCATGCCGGCGCCGGCCGCTACGACCTCGCCGGCGACGAGGCCCGCCGCGGCGGCGAATGGCTGACCGGCATCGCACGGGTGATGCAGGCGCGCTTCTCCGAAAAAGCGCTGCCGCTGGTGGCGCCCTATCTCGACATCGTCAGGGCCTTCAACCCGCCGGGCGAACTGAAAGCCTATCCCGGCTCGCCCCTGATCGCGCGCGCGCTGCTGCGGCCGCAGGACCGCCTCACCGCCTGCGAAATCGAACCTGATGCGCGCAAGCAATTGATCGATGCGCTGCGCCGCGACACCCAGGCCCGCGTGGTCGATCTCGACGGCTGGACCGCCTTGCCGGCCTTCGTGCCGCCCAACGAGCGGCGCGGGCTGGTGCTGATCGACCCTTCGTTCGAGCAAAAGAACGAGTTCGAGACGCTCGCCGACGGTTTTGCGGAGGCCTACGCCAAGTGGCCGACCGGCAGCTACCTGCTCTGGTATCCGGTGAAGAGCCGGCGCATCACCGACGGCCTGGCGCGCCATGTTGCCGCAGTCGCCGATGCCAGCAAGCCCGCCGGCAAATGCCTGCGGCTCGAATTCTCAGCCGCACCTCAGGAAGCCGGCGGCCCCCTCACCTCCACCGGGCTTCTGATCGTCAATCCGCCATGGACGCTGGCGGGCGAATTGAAGACCATTTTACCCGAATTGGAAAAGCCGCTGGGCCAGGGCGGCGCCGGCCGCTTCCGGTTGGAGACGCCCAAGCCTTAAAAACAAAGCCTTGAAAGCAAAGCCTCGAACTCAAGCCTTGAAAGCAGCGCCCTGAGCGTCCCCCGAAAAGTGCGATTGGGGCGTAGGCAATTTGCGCGGAACCGTATTATGCTCAGGCCGTTGGGACTGGCTTTACGTTCCGCTTCCGCGAATGGTTGCGGCGGAGTGATCAAGGCCTAAAAAAATCCAGGCTGATCGGTGGCGTGACCCGGTCGGTTCAGGTGGCCAAGCTTCCGGCAGCGAATGTCCGGTCGGCCGATACGCGACATGCGCGTAACGGCGGAGCAATACGGGGAGGAGTTTCCCGATGGCCATGACTGGTACAGTCAAGTTCTTCAATGGAGAACGCGGCTACGGCTTCATCAAGCCCGATGACGGCGGCCGTGATGTGTTCGTTCACATCACCGCGGTCGAGCGGGCCGGATTGAAGGATTTGACAGAAGGACAGCGCATTACATTCGAGGTCGAGCCGGACAAGAAGGGCAAAGGCCCCAAGGCGGTCAACCTGGTTATTTCAGCGTGAGCTGACGCTCGCGAATGAAAGCGGACTGAATTTTTGCCTGCGAAGATTGCAGCCGAGCGCGAGGCCCGCGGCTCAGATCGCGGACGCGTGCATGATATGGCCGCCGCGCGCCGGCGCGTCGCGTTCGCTCCCGGGGAAAAAACGCGCGGCGATCCTGTCGGGGCCGGCATCGTCGACATGCCGAAAGCCAGCCGCGCTCATTCTGGCGCACAGCGGCGCGGTGTCGAAATAACTCTGAATGCTTTCGCCGGCCGCGGCTACTTTGTCCGCGAGCGCCTGATGCGCGGCGCGACCGGCCGGTGCGACCGAGCCTGCAGGATTGACATAGTCGAACACCACTTCACCGCCGCCTTCGATATCCGCGATGTAACCGAGCGTCGAGAACACCGCCGCCTCCGTCAGATAAGGCACGACGCCGAGCCAGCTGAAGAAGCTGCGCTGGGCGCCGACAAAACCCGCGGCATCGAGCGCTTCCGCCAATGTCTGCCGTTCGAAGTCGACCGCGACATAGCTCAGCGTGTCCGGTACCGGGATTCCGGCGGCGGCCAGCATCTCGCGCTTGCGTGCCTGCGTTGCCGGGAAATCGACTTCGAACATGCGCAACCGGCCCGCAAGCGGCGTCCGGTAGGCGAGCGTATCGAGGCCGGCGCCGAGCACCACGAGCTGCGTCGCACCCTTGTTCACGGCTTCCGTCAGCGCGTCCTCTGATATCCGCGAGCGCGCGGCGATGAACCAGCGCAGCCGTGGACCGGACGTATGGGCCCGCGCATGGTCGAGCGAAACCTGGATATGGTCCCCGAGAATGCGCAAGGCCAGGGGATCGGCAAGGATCGACGCGTGATCCAGCACCTGATGGGCCGCGCGCAAGCGGGCGGCGCCCAACGCGGTCAGACTTGGCTGTCCCGGCTGCATTCCGAAACTTTATGCTTCGGGCTATGCGCTGTCCACGCAACAAAAAAATCCCGGCGACTTACCTGCCGCCGGGAGGCTGGATCAGATGGTTTCTTGGGTTTTCTTGGTCTCAGAAGCGATAGTTCACGCCGGCGCGGATCAGCCCGAAGCGGTAGCCGTTCGATGCGCCGGTGATGACAAAATTGGTGTTGGAGAGGTCGACATAAAGATATTCGACCTTGGCGCTCCAGTTCGGCGCAAAGCCCATTTCGGCGCCGACGCCGGCGGTCCAGCCCGCCGTGGTGTGGGATTCCGAC
>JACDAG010000857.1 GCA_013695565.1 Bradyrhizobium sp. | reverse complement strand
GGCTTCGCCTCGGGGCGGGCCTTGATGAAATTGTCGGTCTGCGGCAGCACGCGCTTGCGGAAGGCTTCCTTGTCGCATTCGACGATGGTGACGCCCTTGTCGGCGAGATTCTTGAGCGCTTCCTTTTCCATCTCGAGGCCGTGGGTGCGGGTATCGGCCGCGGCCTTTTTGGCGGCGTCGAGGAAACCCTCCTGCAGTTTCGGGTCCATCTTCTTGAACGTCGCTTCGCTGAAATAGGTCGCGAGCGGCGAGAAATTATGCTGCGTCAGCGCGTAGTGCTTGGACGTCTCGTAGAACTTGCTGGCGAGGATGGTCGGCGGATCGTGTTCGAGTCCGTCGAGCACGCCGGCCTGCAAGGCTGTGTAAATCTCGCCGAACGCCAGCGGCGTCGCGGCCGCGCCCATCAGGCGCAGGCATTCGGTGATGACAGGGTTCGGCAACGTCCGGATCTTGAGGCCGGCGAGATCCTCGGGGCCCTTCACCGGCTTCTTGGCCAGCACGCTGCGCGAGCCGAAATTATAGGCCCAGGAGATAATGCGGATGTTGGCGCCCTTGAGCAGCGCCTCCTCGATCGGCTTCGCAGCGCCGGCGTCGAACGCCTTGGTCTGCTGCGGAAAGCTCGAAAAGAGATAGCCGAGGTCGAAGGTGCCGACCAATGGCACCAGATTGGCCGAGATCGACGAGCCCGACAGCATCAGGTCGATGACGCCAAGCTTGACCGAATTGATGACGTCGATTTCCTGGCCGAGCTGGTTGTCCGGGAAAAACGTGACCTCGATCTGCTCGCCGAGCCCGTTCGCCTTCAGGCTCTTGACCAGATTGTCGTAGTAGACGCGGCCGTTGGCGTATTTGGGATCGTTCGGCAGCGACGACGAACATTTCATCTTCATCGTTGCGGCCTGCGCCCGCCCGATGATGGCCGGCGACAGCACGAGGCCTGTCGCGGCGACCGCGGACGAATTCAAGAACACGCGCCGGCTGATCGACCCAGTTTTCATGGCGCTTCTCCCCAAAGCTGTTTTTCGTTGCGCCGCGGTTGAAGTTGCGGCCGCTCTATTTGTCCAAATGTATGACAAAACAGAAAGCGCGCGCAAGGGCGCTTCGAAAAAACCTTGTGCCGATCGCGTGGGGTGTGTGCGTACCGGTATGCGCGCTGCGATCGGCCGCCTGTTTGGCGCCTATTTGGATTTGGCCACCGTCGTGCCGTCCCAATCCGCGTCGCCCGGGTTTTCGAGCTGCTCCCGGCAGCGTTCGATCATGACCGATGACGCCGCATCGCCAACGCGGATTTGCTTGGCCTGTTCGAACGCAGCAATCGCGGCGGTGATGTCGCGTGCGCGCCAGGACGCCAGGCCGGCTTCATAGGCCTTGGCCCATTCAGGTGCGGCACCGGCCTCGTCGGCCATCGCGAGCAATTCATAGATCTGCAGGCCGCCGGCGCGGCCATACACCGCCAGCCGATCGAGTTCGCGCACCACGATGCGATCGCCGGCGAGACGGCGGGTTTCGGGACCGATGATGATGGTGGAGCCGTAGACCTTGTTGGTGCTCTCCAGCCGGCTCGCAATATTCACGGCGTCGCCGATCACGGTGTAGTTCAGCCGCACTTCCGAGCCGATATTGCCGACCAGCATGTCGCCGGAGTTGATGCCGATGCGGATCTTGACCGGCTGGCCGCGATCGTCGACCAGGCCGACCTCCGCCATCGCGCGCTGGCAGGCCAGGGCGGCGCGGCAGCAATCGACGGCGTGATCAGGATTGGGCGCCGGCGCGCCCCAGAACGCCATCACGGCATCACCGATGAACTTGTCGATGGTGCCGCCGGTCGCCTGAATCTGCGTCGAGACGGAATCGAAATAGCGCGACAGCAAGGGAATGATGCGGTCGTGCAGCCGCTCCGACATGCCGGTGAACCCGGCGAGATCGATGAACATCACGCTCATCGGCCGCACCGTGCCGCCGAGGCGCGCGCCATTGCCGTCGTTGATCAGGCGCTTCACCAGATCAGCCGGGATGTATTTCCGGAACGCGGCGAGCCCCTGCGCCATGTCGCCGATCGCGCCGGAGAGGTTTTCGATCTCGGTCAGCCGCGACGGATGCCGCTGCACTTTCTCCAGATCGAAACGTTCGACATGCCTGATCTCGCCCACCACCTTGATCAGAGGGGCGGCGATCAGGCGCTGCGCGAGCCACGCCGACAACAATCCGGCTATCACGATCAGCACGGCCAGACCAATCAGCAGGTTCCGGATCGTCATCTGCACCGGGCCGAGAAATTCCGACTCCGGTACGACAGTCACCAGCGACCAGCCGGGAAACGAGATCGGCGTCAGCACCGCCTGATAGGCCTTGCCGTCCCGCGTCACCTGGCGCTTCAAGGGCCCGCCTTCGCCGGGATTGTAGGCGCTGCCGGCGTTCTTCATCGCATCGACCGCGACCGGAAACAGCGGGTGATCGGTCTTGAGCGCCATCACCTCGCTGGCCTCCGCATCGGGCGCCGCGACCACGCCGCCCTCGCGATCGAGGATGAAGGCGCCGGCGGATTTTCCGACCGTGAGCTGCGACAGGAAATTCGAGACCCGCGTCAGTTCGATGATGATGGCGATGACCCCGGCGGGCTTTTGATCGATCT
>JACDAG010000841.1 GCA_013695565.1 Bradyrhizobium sp. | reverse complement strand
ACCGTGACCGGCAAATATGGCCGCGTCCACCGCCAGTATGACGCGCTCTGCCTCGAACCGCAGGTCTATCCCAACACCCCAAACCGTCCGGATTTCCCATCGGCGCGGCTCGATCCCGGGCAGGTCTATCGCCACACGTCGCTGTACAAGTTTTCCGCAAACTGAAGCGCACAGGGGACGACGGCGTGGACGAAGTCGGTACCAGGATCCTCAGCGATTGGCATTGCCATCTCGGCGAAGGCTGCACCTACGATCCGGCGACCGATACCGCATGGTGGTTCGACATCCTCGAGCGCACATTGTTTGAGGCCGACCTTGCATCCGGCGTGGTCGTCTCGCACGCGCTTCCCCTGATGGCCAGCGTCCTTGCCTTCCTCGACGACGACAGCCAGTTGCTGGCGACCGAGAATGGCCTCTATGTCCGCGATATCGCGGACGGCCGCCTTGTGCTTCACACGCCGCTCGAGGCTGATAACGCGGCCACCCGTTCCAACGATGGCCGGGTCCATCCCTGCGGCGCGCTCTGGATCGGGACCATGGGCCGCAACGCCGAGAAGGATGCGGGCGCGATCTATCATTTCGACCGCGGTGGACTGCGTCGGCTCTATGCCGGGATCACCATCCCGAACGCGATCTGCTTCTCGCCCGACGGTGCCACCGCCTATTTCACCGATAGCAGCGCGGGCATCCTCTATCGTGTCGCCATCGACCCGGCGACCGCCCTGCCGGCCGGAGATCCGGTGCCGCTGTTTGACAACAGGGGTGGGGTCGGCGGTCTCGACGGCGCCATAGTCGATAGCGAAGGATTGATCTGGAACGCGCGCTGGGGCGGATCATGCGTCGATGTCTACACGCCGGAGGGCGACCGGGTTCGTACTTTGAGGGTCCCGGCGAAGCAGCCGAGCTGCCCGGTCTTTGTCGGCCGGAACTTCGACCAGCTGCTGGTCACCACGGCCTGGGAGGGGATGGACGAGCACGCCAGGGCTGCCGATCCGCACCACGGCAAGACCTTCATTCTCGATGTCGGTGCACGGGGCCGGCCGGAACCCCGGATCAGGCTCGGCCCGGCCTGATGGATCGGCTCGCACCACCGCATATCGGCGGTTCAATGTACTTGCAGAACCCTATGCCGTGACCGATCATCTGTTCTCCATCGGCCACGACGGCCCTCCGACAATGCGCCGATACCGCCGGCGCCAAAAGCAAGCCGCGACAACGCGACGACTGACGTTCAACACCTGGGAGTGAAGCATGAAACTGCTCAAATCTGCTCTATCGGCCATCGCGCTCGGTTCGGTCGTCCTTGCCGGACCTGCGCTCGCGCAAACCAAGCCCACCGTCGGCATCGCCATGCCCACCAAGGCCTCGGCGCGCTGGATCGATGACGGCAACAATATCGTCAAGGTGCTGAAGGAGCGCGGTTACAACACCGACCTGCAATATGCCGAAGACGATATTCCGAACCAGCTTTCCCAGATCGAGAACATGGTGACCAAGGGCGCCAAGGTGCTGGTGATCGCATCGATCGACGGCACCACGCTGTCCAATGTGCTCAAGCAGGCCAAGGACAAGGGCATTACCGTGATCGCCTACGACCGGCTGATCCGCGACACGCCCAATGTCGACTATTATGCGACCTTCGACAATTTCCAGGTCGGCGTGCTGCAGGCGCAGTCGATCGAAGAGGGGCTGAAGCTGAAGGAAGGCAAGGGCCCGTTCAACATCGAGCTGTTCGGCGGCTCGCCCGACGATAACAACGCCTATTTCTTCTACAACGGCTCGATGTCGGTGCTGCAACCCTATATCGATAGCGGCAAGCTCGTGGTCGCGAGCAAGCAATTGGGCATGGACAAGGTCTCGACCTTGCGCTGGGACGGCGCCACCGCGCAGGCCCGGATGGATAATCTGTTGAGCGCGTTCTACACCACCAAGCGGGTCGATGCCGTGCTTTCGCCGTATGACGGGCTGTCGATCGGCATCCTGTCGTCGCTGAAGGGCGTCGGCTATGGCAGCGGAAACATGCCGATGCCTGTTGTGAGCGGTCAGGACGCCGAAGTGCCTTCGATCAAATCGATGCTGCGCGGCGAGCAGTACTCCACGATCTTCAAGGATACCCGCGACCTCGCCAAGGTCACCGCCGACATGGTGGACGCGGCGTTGAGCGGCAAGACCGTTGTTGTCAACGACACCACCACTTACAAGAACGGCGTCAAGGTGGTGCCGTCTTATCTGCTCAAGCCTGTCGTGGTCGACAAGACCAACTGGGAGAAAATCCTGATCGACGGCGGCTACTACAAGAAAGCGCAGATCAACTGAAGCGGGTTGTGACTGAAGGGACGGCCGGGGCCATGCGCACCGGCCGTCTTGCATGATCCCGGGAGACTGAATGACGACACTGCTCGAAATGCGCGGCATCGGCAAAGCCTTTACCGGTGTGAAGGCGCTCGACGACGTCAATTTCACCGTCAAACAGGGCGAGATCCATGCCCTGGTGGGCGAGAACGGCGCCGGCAAGTCGACCCTGATGAAGGTGCTGAGCGGCGTTTATCCCCGCGGCGACTACGACGGCAGCATCGTCTATGACGGCGAGGAGCGGCATTTTCGCGATATCAATGATTCCGAGGCGCTCGGCATCATCATCATTCATCAGGAGCTGGCGCTGATCCCGCTGCTCTCAATCGCGGAGAACATCTTCATCGCGAACCCGCCGTCGCGGTTCGGAATCATCGATCGGGACGCCGTCTACAAGCGGTCGCAGCAGCTGCTGGCGAAAGTGGGGCTGAGCGAAGCGCCGGACACGCTGGTGACCGATATCGGGGTCGGCAAGCAACAGCTGGTGGAGATCGCCAAGGCGCTGTCCAAGGAAGTGCGCCTGCTGATTTTGGACGAGCCGACCGCGAGCCTCAACGAAAGCGACAGCGCAGCATTGCTCGATCTGCTGCTTGAGTTCCGTTCCCATGGGATGTCCGCGGTTCTGATCTCGCACAAGCTCAATGAGGTGGCGCGTGTTGCCGATCGCATCACCGTGCTTCGCGATGGTCGCACCGTCGATACCCTGGATTGCGAAGCAGGGGCGGTCGAGGAGGATCGCATCATCCGCAAGATGGTGGATCGCGACCTCGAGCATCGCTTCCCGAAACGGGAGCCCAAAATAGGCGAGGTGGTCTTCAAGGTCGAGAACTGGTCGGTCTATCATCCGCTGCATGCGGATCGGCAGGTCATCAGGAATGTCGACTTCCAGGTCCGTCGTGGCGAGATCGTCGGCATCGCAGGATTGATGGGCGCCGGGCGCACCGAATTCGCGATGAGTCTGTTCGGCAGGTCCTGGGGCCGCAAGATCACCGGGCGGGCGATGATGCACGGAAGCGAGGTCGATCTCTCGACCGTCAGCCGCGCGATCGAGGCTGGGTTGGCCTATGTCACCGAAGACCGCAAGCAACTCGGCCTCCTGCTTGCCGAAGACGTGCGCAAGAACATCACGCTGGCCAATCTCGGCAGGGTCTCGGCGGGTCGCGTCCTCGACGACATCAGGGAGTTGCAGGTGGCGAGCGATTATCGCAACCGCATGCGCATCCGCTGCTCCGACGTCTATCAGACCTCTGGCAATCTGTCGGGCGGCAACCAGCAAAAGGTGGTGCTGTCGAAATGGCTGTTCACCGACCCGGAGATTCTGATCCTGGATGAGCCGACCCGCGGCATCGACATCGGCGCCAAATACGAGATCTATAGCATCATCAACGAGCTGGCCGATTCCGGCAAGGCGGTCATCATGATCTCCTCGGAAATGCCGGAACTGCTCGGGATCTGTGATCGCATTTGCGTCATGAATGAAGGCGCTTTTGTCGGCGAATTCGACCGCGCCGAGGCGACGCAGGAGAAAATCATGCGCGTCATCGTGCGCAAGGGTGAACGGCTGGTCGATCGAAATCTGGAAAGCAAACTGGAAGAGAAGCTGGCGGGAGAGGCACGGTCATGAGCGACAAGACCGCCGCACTTGCCGAAGCGCCCAAACATGCCGGCTTCCTCAAAGCCAATTTACGCGAATACGGCATGCTGCTGTCGCTGTTCGCGATCATGCTGTTCTTCGAGATCGTCACCGACGGCACGCTGCTGCGCCCGCTCAATCTCACCAATCTGGTGCTGCAGAATAGCTATATCGTGATCATGGCGCTCGGGATGTTGCTGGTGATCGTGACCGGGCACATCGATCTTTCCGTTGGCTCGGTCGCGGGTTTCATCGGCGCGATCGCCGCGGTGCTGATGGTGCGTTACGATTTGCATTTCATTCCGGCGACCATCATCTGCCTCGCGCTCGGCGGATTGATCGGCGCGGCGCAAGGCTACTGGGTGGCCTATTTCAAGATTCCATCCTTCATCGTCACACTGGCCGGCATGCTGGTGTTCAAGGGGCTGGCGCTCGCCGTGCTGCAGGGCCAGTCGGTCGGTCCGTTCTCGCCGACGTTTCAGAAACTCTCGTCCGGATTCATCCCGGAATTGTTTCCCGGCACGGTCAACCCAACCTCGCTGCTGATCGGTGCCGTGCTGGCGCTGGGCCTGGTCTATGTCAGCGTCACCACCCGCGCCCGGCGCGCCAGCCATGGTGTCGAGGTCGAACCGGCCGGCTTCTTCGTGTTCAAGAATGCAGTTTTGTTCGGCGTGATCGTCTATTTCACCTATCTGATCGCCTCGCATCGCGGCCTGCCCAACGTGCTCGTGATCATGATTGCCCTGATCGCGCTCTATGGTTTCGTCACCGCGCGAACCACCATCGGCCGCCAGATCTATGCGGTCGGGGGCAATGAGAAAGCCGCAAAGCTCTCAGGCATCAAGACCGAGCGGCTGACCTTCCTGACCTTCGTCAACATGGGCGTGCTGGCAGC
>JACDAG010000821.1 GCA_013695565.1 Bradyrhizobium sp. | reverse complement strand
ATACATCTCCGGGCTGCATTGGTAACATTTCTTTTGTCGCCTCGCGGCCCAACGCCTTCTCCAGAACCGCCACGACATGCATGAGCTCTTCCGGCCGGTTGTTGCCGATATTATAGATTCGCGCTGGTGTACCGCCGCCTTCGCCGCTTTGGGGCACATGATCAATCAGCCGCAATATGCCACGCGTCACGTCGTCGACATAGGTAAAGTCACGCTGCATCTTGCCATGGTTAAAGAGCTTGATCGGCTTGCCGGCCATGATCGCCTTGGTAAACAGGAAGATCGCCATGTCGGGCCGGTACCACGGCCCATACACCGTAAAAAATCGCAATCCGGTGGTCGGTATCCGGTAGAGATGGCTGTAGGAATGCGCCATCACTTCATTGGCCTTTTTCGTCGCGGCATAGAGGCTGATCGGATGATCTGTCCTGTCGGCGACCGAAAATGGCAATTTGGTGTTGGCGCCGTAGACTGAAGACGAAGACGCGTAAATCAGGTGGCCGCATCCATGATGCCGGCATCCTTCCAGCACGTTGACGAAACCCTCGAGATTAGCGTCGGCATAGGCATGCGGATGGTCGATCGAATAGCGCACCCCGGCCTGCGCCGCGAGATGGATGACCCTTGAAAACCGGTATTGAGCGAACAGCGCGGCCATTGCCGCTCGATCGGCGAGATCGACCCGTTCGAATGTGAAATCCTGTTGGCCCCGCAGGATGTCCAGCCGTGCCTGTTTCAGCGCCGGATCGTAGTACGCATTAAGGCTATCGAGCCCCACCACCGTGCGGCCTTCGGCCAGCAGCCGGCAGGCGACGTGGAAGCCGACGAAACCCGCGGCACCGGTGACCAATATTGTCTGATCCGACATCACATCCCTGGGAGCCATCGGCTCGGCACCATCGTTCCGTCGCGCCTCTTTAGCCGCGATGCAGAGGGTGTCGCAATACCCAGATGTGCGGCTATTGCCATATTGGCTTTAAAACCATACCAAGGCAGTTAAGTTCTGCGCATGACGCCGATTTGCACCGTTTTTTTACCCCCTTTCTCAAACCTGACAAGCGCCAACTAGATGCGCCGGATCCTGCTTTCGATCGTCAAGATATTGATCTCGGCTGCGCTGCTTTATTTCTCGTTGCGCAAGATCAACCTGTATGATCTCGCCACGCGCATCAATGTCGGGAGCCTGGGCTGGATCGTGCTGGCGATCGCCGCGACGTTCCTGCAGATTTTTGTCGGCGTGTTGCGATGGCGTGAGATCAGCGCTGAGTGCGGCGCGCCGATCGAGACGCGACAGGCCATGCGCTTCAATCTGATCGGGGCCTTCTTCAATCAGACGCTGCCCTCCTCGATCGGCGGCGACGCCGTGCGGCTCTGGCTCGTCGCACGTGCCGGCGCCGGCTGGCGGGCGGCGACCTATTCGATCTTCGTCGACCGTGCCGTCGGGCTGATCGCACTTGCGATCATCATCGTCGCGAGCCTGCCCTGGAGCTACCAGCTGATCACCGATCCGCACGGACGCTCCGCGCTGCTGCTGGTCGATTTCGCAGCACTTGCGGGCGGCGTCGGGTTTCTGGTGCTCGGAATGCTGCCGTGGGCGTGGCTGAAGCGCTGGTGGGGCACGCATCATCTTCACGCCTGTTCGGTGATCGCAAACCGGGTGATTTTCAGCTGGGATCGCGGGCCGAAGATTGCGGTGCTGTCGGTGCTCGTCCACGTTCTCGCCGTCGTTGTCGCCTGGTGCGTCGTGCAATCGATCGCGGCTCCCGTGGTGTTCAGCCAGATCTTTCAGCTGATACCACCGGTGATGCTGATTACGCTGCTGCCGATCTCGATCGCCGGCTGGGGCGTGCGCGAAGCGACGATGGGACTGGCGTTCGGATATGCCGGGCTGATGGCCAATGAAGGCGTGAACGTCTCGCTGCTGTTTGGCGCGGTATCGTTTCTGGTCGGCGCGATCGGAGGTCTGGTGTGGGTGTTCAGTGCTGAAAAGGCTACCCAGGGTGCCCCCACGATCGGATCTCCAAATAGAATGGCTTAAGTTAGCCATCCAGATTTTCTGCTAACATGAGCCATTCCCAAATAGTCCTGTCATTGATTGCTGCGATCCTGGCGGCACTGATGTCGGCTGGGATGATATGGGCAACCCGGCCCTTGTTGCGGCAAACGATCGCAAAACCAAATGCGAGATCCTCGCATCGCGTTCCGACGCCACAAGGCGCTGGCATCGCTGTGATTGCGGCAACGCTGATCGTCTCCGGCGCCGTCATCCTGTTAGCCGGTGCGGCGGACATCTCAATCCCGATCGCGGTCTTCGGCGCGACGCTGTTTATTGCCATCGTCGGCTTTGTCGATGACGTCAAATCCATACCGGTGCTGCCTCGGCTTGTGTTGCAGGGGCTCGCTATCGCTACGGTGATTTTCGCAGCATCCGAAAATCTCAGGATAGTTCCGGCTTGCCCGCTCTGGGTCGAGCGCACGCTCTTGCTGATCGCCGGCCTCTGGTTCGTGAACCTGGTCAATTTCATGGATGGTCTCGATTTGATGACGGTCGCCGAAGTGGTGCCAATCACCTCGGCGGTCGTCCTGCTGGGCTGTCTTGAAGGGACGCCGGCATCGGCCACGATCATCGCGGCTGCGCTGTGCGGCGCGATGCTGGGATTTTCACCGTTCAACCGGCCGGTGGCGAAGATCTTTCTCGGCGACGTCGGCAGTTTGCCGATCGGTCTTTTACTCGGCTGGTGTCTGCTGCAGCTGACGTGGCACCAGCACCTCGCGGCCGCCTTGCTGTTGCCGCTGTATTATCTGATCGACGCCACGGTGACGCTGTTCCGCCGGATCTTGACCGGCGAGGAGTTTTGGGTGGCACACCGCACGCATTATTATCAGCGCGCCACCGACATTGGAATTGGGGTGTGGCGCGTATTCGGTGAACTATTCATCTTAAATGTCATTCTGGCCGCACTGGCTATCATTTCAACGCGGATTCCGCAAAGAAGCGCTCAGGCAATACTTGTTTCCATTGGCGTGGTTCTAGTTTTGCTGTTGATGTTGCGGTTTTCAGGACGGCTTCGTCTGCCGCCCAAGCATCATCCTTAACGAAACGCGCCCACCGCAAGCCTAAGTCCAGCCTGTTGGCTTAATTCGGGCCGCCAGCCGTTCGAACGCGCTTTCGAAGTGTCGACTTCCATCGAGCCGATCAGGCTGTCGCCGGCGTCCCCGCGCCCCCCCAGTTTCAGCAATCCGCGCAACAGCAACTCCGGGCTGGGCATCAGCCGTGCCGGCTTGCCTATCGCCTCAGCGATCTGCCTGACAAATTCCGGCGTAGACACTTGTTCATCGTCGGCGACCAGAAAAACATGCAGATTGCGGCCCGCCGCCTCAAGCCTATGGGCAATAAACGATGACAGGTTCTGGACACTTAGAAACGCTCTGCGATTGAAGATCGATGCGATTGGCAGCGGCACGCCAAGCCGCACTGCGTTGACCAGCAACTGAAAATTTCCGGACGCGCCTGCCCCGTAGATGAGCGGCGGACGGATGATCGACGCCTGCATTCCCGTCTGCGCCGCGATCGCTTCAAGGCCAGATTCGGCTGCCGCCTTCGACATGCCGTAAACGCCGCGCGGCTTTGGATCGTCGCCCTCGCGGAACGGGGCGCGTCCTTCCGTGGTAGCGCCATTGACTAAAATGGTACTGAGATAGATGAAGTGTTGCACGTCGGCCGCCGCGGCACATCGCGCGAGCTGCAGCGTGCCCTCCGTATTGATGGCGC
Source organism: Bradyrhizobium sp. (assembly GCA_013695565.1). Taxonomy (GTDB): domain Bacteria; phylum Pseudomonadota; class Alphaproteobacteria; order Rhizobiales; family Xanthobacteraceae; genus Bradyrhizobium. The sequence goes on along the minus strand of JACDAG010000821.1, from coordinate 1,501 downwards.
GATAGACCTCAGCAGTATGCTCTTCGTTCGGATGATGCACGCGAGCGGCCAGATGCACGACGGCGTCCACGCCGTCAAGCGCCGGCCGCCAATCGGTGCGCGGTCCGATCGATCCGATCTGCACTTCGTATTCGCCACCCGTCAGCATGCGCTGGGCACGCCGAACCATCCACCCCCTAGATTCCAGCACAGCCGAGAGATGCCGCCCGACAAAGCCGTTTGCGCCGGTGACCAGCACCACAGGCCGGAGCTCGGTCATGAATTACCCCGCAGGAGCCCGATTACCAGCTGAGCGTAACTCTCCATCGCATCCGCCAGATTGAAGCGTTGCGCAATATCGGCCGCGCGGTCGGCCCTTGCATCATCCGGCGACGACGCCGCAATGGATATTGCTTTTGCAAGTTCATCGGCTCGGCCGGGCGTAACGACCCAACCGACGTCATGCTCGCGAACGATCTGCGCCGCCTCCGCTTGAGGTTCGGAAACCAGCACCACGGGGCGCCCAATCGCCAATAGATTATAGAACCTGCTGGGAACTGATACCCCGGCGAGAAACTGGCGATAGGGAATCACCCACACGTTCGCAGCCGACAAAAAGGTTTCCAGGTCTTGGTCGGGCACCCGATCAACGAAGGCCACGTTGGGCAGGCGGGTTTCGGATTGCATCTTTTTGAGGTAGTCGAAGCCGATGCCCCAGCCGGACAGCAGGAAATGGATGTCCGGATTATCACGCAGCAACCTTGCAGCTTCAAACACAATCACAGGATCATGCGTGAAGCCGAGATTACCGGAAAGACCGACCAGAAATCGCGCCGTTGCTAGTTTGCGATAGGGGTTGTCCGCTGCGATCGGGCGAACCGCAGCAGGCAGTGTCGCCCAATTCGGGATGAAATGCACCTTGGCGCGCATCATCTCGCCGTATTGTAGGAGAAGCTTCTCAGTGTCGCGTCCTATCACAACAACTCCGCTCAGCGCACGAAACATCAGCGCGTTCATCCAGCGCATGGTTTTCGCCGCAACTGACTGCGGTTTCAGCAATCCGCTCATCACGAGCACTTCCGGATAGAGGTCGTGCATAATCAGCACCGAACCCGCCCGCTTCAGGCACGCTGCCGCAGCGGCAGCGTAGGGCAGCATAAATGGTGCGGTTACGATCAGCACTACGTCGCCGCGCTGCAGTTTCGCAAGTAGCGACAGGAATATTCGGAGCGTGAACAATACCTCGGCGCCGCCGCGCCGGATCAGCGCGGCCTTGGCGGATATTCGGTTTTTGACTTCAACTACCGTCGGCCGGACAGATGAGCCTGATGCCGTAGAGCCCGACGATCCCGAAAGCACCAAGACGGGGGCTTGGTGGGCTAGATGGCTCGCAATTGCCTGCATGATCACCGCTGTCGTGCTTTGGTCCGGCGGATAATGCTGAGTGACTATGACGACTTTTCTAAAATGGCGCATCTTGGCTTTCGAAGCGGCCTCGCGGGACGCGAGCCAACGCGAGCAG
>JACDAG010000820.1 GCA_013695565.1 Bradyrhizobium sp. | reverse complement strand
ATCGGCTACAACTACCGCATGAGCAATATTCTGGCGGGTGTTGGACGTGGCCAGCTCAAGGTTCTCGATCAACGTGTTCAGGCACGTCGCGCTGTTTACCATCGCTATCGCGAGGCTTTCGCGGGGCTTAACTGGATTGAGCTCATGCCGGAGCCCGACTGGAGCTTCTCTACACATTGGATATCCGCTTGTGTACTCGCTCCCGATGCCAAAATAAGCGCCGCGGATATGATCCAGCGCCTGTCCGCTGAATTGATAGAGGCACGCCCGGTCTGGAAGCCGATGCAGCTGCAGCCCGTGTTCGAGCACTGCGAATATTTTTCGCACGGCGATGAATCGGTATCGGAAGAACTGTTCAATAACGGCGTTTGCCTGCCGTCCGGATCAAATATGACCATACAGCAAATCGACCGAGTGGCTGAAACGGTTCTGAAGATCGGCAAGCATATGCTGTCACACTGAGGTCAAGCTCCAGATCACTTTGGCCCGAGTGATCGGAGTCGCACGGTTCTGCGAACAGTCTCAGGCCGCCTTCGTCAGCCGGAGGTGATGAGTTACCCGCCGAGCTGCGATCCGGTAGGGCGCTTGCGGACAAAGGCGCTAGACTAGCTTTGGTTGACGAGTGTCGTCTTAAATCATTCCCGCCCACATTGACTGGCGGGTCGGGACGTTCGGCGCGGCTGCGACCGATCGGTCTAATCCGGACAAGAATCTCGGTGCGATGGGCGATGCGGGTCGGTCGTCACCAATGACTATATGCCCGCGAAGTACATGACAATGCTGGCGCTTTGCTCACTGCATCCGGCGTTCCGGCCGCCATTCCGAGCAGTTTCCAAAAGCGTTTGGCGACCAGGATAAATTCTGTCGCTGCGATGTTTGCCGTGATTACGCGCCAGCAACAAGACGAGGTCATCGATCTCGTCCCGCAAGTTCTGAACCGGCAAGAGGTCCGAACAAATATTCTTAACGCTCGTCCGCGATCACTTTGCCGTCGTTCGGCAGTGAACCGTTGCCGACCAGTTCGACATTACCGCCGAGTTTTGTAACCGCGCGCAAGGTTGCGGCAAGTGCGCCCTGAGCAGTCTCGCTTGGAGCGGCAGTCTCCGCCTTTAGGGTCATTGCATCGCTCTCGCCTGCGCGCGTGACGACGAGGCGCAGCGGCCCCAGTTCCGGATGGCGCTTTGCGATTTCCGCGATCTGCTCCGGGCGCACGAACATGCCCTTGATCTTGGTGGTCTGGTCGGCGCGGCCCATCCATCCCTTGATGCGCATGTTGGTGCGGCCGCACGCGCTGGTGCCGGGCAGCACGGCCGTGAGGTCGCCAAGGGCCAGCCGGATCCACGGATGATGCGGATCGAGCGAGGTGACCACGATCTCGCCGACGTCGCCGGCCGTGACGGGATCGCCGGTGCCGGGCCGCACGATTTCGAAGATCAAATCCTCGTTCACGACCATGCCGTCATGGGCCGTCGTCTCGAAGGCGATCAAGCCGAGGTCGGCGGTGCCGAACGCCTGATAGGCATCGACGCCGCGCGACTTGACTTCATCCTGCAGCGATTTTGGAAAGGCCGCGCCTGACACCAGCGCGCGTTTGATCGAGGAGACGTCGCGCCCGGCAGCTGCGGCGGCATCCAGCAGGATCTTGAGGAAGTCCGGCGTGCCGCTGTAGCCGACCGGGCGATAAGCCTCGATCAGCTCGAACTGCGCGTCGGTATTGCCGGGGCCGGCCGGGATGACCGCGCAGCCCAACGCCCGCGCCGAGGCGTCGAAAATGAAGCCGCCGGGCGTCAGGTGATAGCTGAAGGTGTTGAGCACGACATCGCCGGGCCGGAACCCGGCCGCAAACAGCGCCCGCGCGCCGCGCCAGGGATCGGCATGGGCGGCTTCGGGCTCAAAAATCGGGCCTGGGGAGGTAAACAGCCGCCCGAACGACCCCATGGGCCCGGCCACCAGCCCGCCAAAAGGCGGTGCGGCCTTGTGCAGGGCGGGGAGCTCGGACTTGCGCAGCACCGGCAGGCGCGCCAGTGCGGCCCGGTCGGTCACGGAAGCCGGATCGGTGCCCTTCAGGCGCTCAGCGTAGGCCGGGGCTGCCATCGCCTGGCGCAGCACATCCGGCAGCCGGGCGAACAGCGCCGCCTCGCGCTGGACAGGCTCGCGCGTTTCGAGGGCGTCGTAATGGTCGGTCATGACGCTCACAGCCAGCGCTTCCGGCGCTTAAAACTCTTCAGGTTCTTGAAGCTCTTGCGCTGATCGCCGGCGCCGCCGAGGTAAAACTCCTTCACATCCTCATTGTCGCGCAATTCGTCGGCGGAGCCGTCGAGCACTACCTTGCCCTGTTCCATGATGTAGCCGTGGCTCGCGACGGAGAGTGCTGCCCGTGCATTCTGCTCCACCAGCAGGATGGTAACGCCGAGATCGCGGTTGATCTTCTTGATGATGGCGAACACTTCCTTGACCAGCAACGGCGACAAGCCCATTGACGGCTCGTCCATCAGGATCATCTTGGGGCGCGCCATCAGCGCACGGCCGATCGCCAGCATCTGCTGTTCGCCGCCGGAGAGATAGCCGGCGAGCCCGGTGCGCTCCTTGAGGCGCGGAAAATAGTTGAAGACCATATCGATGTCGGCGCCGACCTCATTGTCGCTGCGGGTAAAGGCGCCGAGCTTCAGGTTTTCCACCGACGTCATGTCGGAGATGATGCGGCGGCCTTCCATCACCTGGAAGATGCCGCGGCGGACGATCTTGTCGGGATCGATGCCGTTGATGCGTTCGCCGTCGAACACGATCTCGCCGCGGGTGACTTCGCCGTCTTCGGTCTTGAGCAGCCCCGAGATCGCCTTCAGCGTCGTCGACTTGCCGGCGCCATTGGCGCCGAGCAGCGCCACGATCGCGCTCTTTGGCACCTCGAGGCTCAAGCCGCGCAGCACCAGGATGACGTTGTCGTAGACCACTTCGATGTTGCGCACGTTGAGCAGTGGCGGGGTGGCTTGCGCCGCCGGTGCGCGATCGATTTGAGTTGTTTCTGTCATGTCTGATCACCTGTTGCCGTCATCACCCGCGAAGGCGTGATCCAGTATTCCAGAGCCGTCTGTGATCACTCGATAGGCTTCGGCGTACTGGACCCCGCTTTCGCGGGGATGACGACGGAGTGTTGGGCTCGCCTTGAGGGCGATCCGCTAGATTACCAGCCCAGCCATTCAGCCTTGCGCGGCAGGTCGATGACCTTGACCTTGTCGAGCTTGATCGCGCCGTTCTTGACGAGATCGTTCAGCGGCGCATCGGTCGCACCGGTGACCATCATGCGATAAAGATCGACCTTGAGCGTGCCGCGGTGATCCTTGTCGGTCCAGGTTGACGCGTTGCAGACACCGTCCATTCGGGCCGGCACCCAATCCTTCTTCTGGTAGAAGCCCTTCTTGACGTTCTCGCCGGTGGCGCCGCCGTTCTTGGCGGCCCATTCGACCGCTTCCTTCATGTAGAGCGCGGTGCAGACGCCGGCGATGTAGTGGACCGGACGGTAGGCGGTGCCGGCAGCATCCGACATCTTGGAGATATCCATCACGGTCTTCATGCCGGGAGCGTTGCCGCCCCAGGCCACGGCCGTGCGCAGCGGAAACACCACGCCATCGGCGGCAGCGCCGGCGGCCTTGGCGGCGTTCTCGTCCATGCCCCAGACGTTACCGAGGAACTGGACGTCGACACCGGCGGCCTTGCAGGCGTTCAGGACGGAGATGTTCGAGCCGGCGGTGTTGCCGAGGTAAGCATAGTTCGCGCCGGAACTCTTCAGGGTCAGGCACTGCGCGCTGTAGTCGCCGGGGGTCAGCGCGAACACGATCGGCGGCAGCAGCTCAAAGCCGAGGTCGGCCGCGATGGCTTCACCCGCCGCCTTCGGTGCGTTCGGATAGGGGTGGTTCGCACCCATATGGACGAATTTCGCCTTGCCGGGCTTGCCCTTGGCCTTCCAGTCTTCGGCAGCCCAGGTCAGCATGCCGCGAACGGCGTCCGAATAGCTCGGGCCATAGAAGAAATTATAGGGCGCGGGTTTTGCTTTTCCGCCGGCCCCGGTCGGGTCCGAAAGGGCTGCCGCGTAGGACGCCGAGATGTCGGGGATCTTGTCCTCGGCGAGGAAGCCGGTGAGCGCCTCTGTGTCGGCGGTACCCCATCCGAGAATGGCGGCAACCTTGTCGGCGCCCGACCATTTCTTGTAC
>JACDAG010000600.1 GCA_013695565.1 Bradyrhizobium sp. | reverse complement strand
CCCGGGTCCTGACCTGCCGCATCGCCCACATTCTCAGCCAGGGCCGCGCCCGTCCCGGCGAAATCCTGTCGGTGACTTTTACCAACAAGGCCGCGCGCGAGATGAAGCTGCGGCTCGGCCAGATGCTGGGCCAGGCCGTCGAGGGCATGCCGTGGCTCGGCACCTTTCATTCCATCGGCGGCCGCATCCTGCGCACCCACGCCGAGCTGGTGCAATTGAAGTCCAATTTCACCGTGCTCGATGTCGACGATCAGGTCCGCCTGTTGAAGCAGCTGCTGGCCGCCGACAATATCGACGACAAACGCTGGCCGGCGCGGATGCTGGCCGGCCTGATCGACGGCTGGAAGAACCGCGGCCTGACGCCGTCGCAGGTGCCGGCCGGGGAAGCTGCCGTATTCGGCAACGGCAAGGGCGGCAAGCTCTACGCCACCTATCAGGAGCGGCTCAAAATCCTCAACGCCGCGGATTTCGGCGATCTGCTGCTGGAGAACATCCGCCTGTTCCGCGAGCACCCCGATGTGCTCAGGCAATACCAGAGCCGGTTCAAGTTCATCCTGGTCGACGAATATCAGGACACCAACGTCGCGCAGTATCTGTGGCTGCGGCTATTGTCGCAGGCGCCGTCGAAACCGGGCGTGCCGCTTTCTTCCGTCATTCCGGGCGTTGTAGATGCTCCCGTCATTCCGGGGCACGCCGAAGGCGTGAACCCGGAATCTGGAGCTGAAGAGGACTCATCTCGAGATTCCGGGTTCGCACCTGCCGGTGCGCCCCGGAATGACGAGCGAGCGGCCCTCCCCGCGATGACCGCGCCGAAAAACATCTGCTGTGTCGGCGACGACGACCAGTCGATCTATGGCTGGCGCGGGGCCGAGGTCGACAACATCCTGCGCTTCGATCACGATTTTCCCGGCGCCAAGGTCATCCGCCTCGAACGCAATTACCGCTCTACCGGCCACATCCTCGCCGCCGCCTCGCATCTGATCGCGCATAATGAAGGCCGGCTCGGCAAGACGCTGCGCACCGAGGATGTCGACGGCGAGAAGGTCACCGTCACCGGCTCCTGGGATTCGGAAGAGGAAGCCCGCGCCATCGGCGAGGAAATCGAGGAGCTGCAACGCGCCGGCGAAAATCTCAACGAGGTCGCGATCCTGGTGCGGGCCTCGTTCCAGATGCGCGAATTCGAAGATCGCTTTGTGACCCTCGGCCTGCCCTATCGCGTGATCGGCGGTCCCAGATTCTACGAGCGCGCCGAAATCCGCGACGCGCTGGCTTACCTGCGCGTGATCAATTCGCCGGCGGACGATCTCGCCTTCGAGCGCATCGTCAACGTGCCCAAACGGGGTCTTGGCGACGCTACCGTGCAGATGCTGCACGACCACGCCCGCAAGCGCCGCATTCCGCTGTTCGAGGCGGCGCGTGCCGTGGTCGAGACCGACGAGTTGAAGCCAAAGGCGCGCGGCTCGTTGCGCGACCTCATCCTGCATTTCGACCGCTGGCGCGCCCAGCGCGAGGTGACCTCGCATACTGAATTGGCTGAAATCGTGCTCGACGAGAGCGGCTATACCGAAATGTGGCAGAAGGACCGCTCGGCGGACGCCGCCGGGCGGCTCGACAACCTCAAGGAGCTGGTGCGCTCGATGGAGGAGTTCGAGAACCTGCAAGGTTTCCTCGAACACATCTCGCTGGTGATGGACCGCGACGGCGGCGCCGCGGACGAAGCGGTGTCGCTGATGACACTGCATTCGGCCAAGGGGCTGGAATTCGACAACGTCTTCCTGCCCGGCTGGGAGGAAGGCCTGTTTCCGAGCCAGCGCACGCTCGACGAACAGGGCCGCGCCGGTCTGGAAGAAGAGCGGCGGCTCGCTCATGTCGGCCTGACCCGCGCCCGCCGCCGCGCCAAGTTATATTTCGCCACCAACCGCCGCATTCACGGCACCTGGTCGACCACCATCCCGTCGCGCTTCCTCGACGAATTGCCGGCGCAGAATGTCGAGATCACGGAATCCAAGGGCGGCTCGGGCTGGGGCGGCAGCGGCGGCTACGGCGCCTCGCGCTTCGACAATGTGGAATCCTTCGGCTCCAGCTACACCACGCCGGGCTGGCAGCGCGCGCAGGCCAATCGCGCACGCAACAACCAGGGCGGCGGCCGTCACGGCCAGACGCGCGGCGGTTTTGAGGAAGCCCAATCGGGCTTCTCAGGTTCGCGCGGCGACACCTCAGGTTCGCGCGGCGATACCTCTTCCGGCGGAGGTTTCTCCCGCACCAAGCGCGGACCTGTCGTGATCGAGGGCGAACTGGTCGCGAAATCCACCGGCACCGTGTCGGAATTCTCGCTCGACGACCGCGTCTTCCACCAGAAATTCGGCTACGGCCACGTCGTGAAGGTCGACGGCAACAAGCTCACGATTGCGTTCGAGAAAGCGGGCGAGAAGAAGGTGGTCGATAGTTTCGTGGAACGGGTTTGAGGTCATACTTGACCTCGTCTGGCCGCGGCTGGCTTTCCGTCGTATAATTCGATGGGGGGACTGATGATGTTGAGGGACAGCCGTGATATTATTAAGCGGCTGGAGCAGGAAGGCTTCAGGCTGGTTAGTGTACGGGGATCGCATCACAAGTTTCGTCATCCAGTATCGAACAAGATGACGATCATCACTCATCCGAAGCGGGATATGCCAATTGGCACAGTCCGCGCAATTTACCGGCAAATCGGCTGGGACAAGGATTAGGAGTTCGCGATGCCGCATTACATCGCATTGATCCATAAAGACTCGGACAGTTGCTACGGCGTGTCATTCCCCGACATTCCCGGTGTATTTACAGCCGGCGACACCGTTGACGAAGCCCTGCAACAGGCGCACGAAGTCCTGCAATTTGCTGCAGAGGACTGGACCAACCCTGACGGCTCTACTGGCTTCAAGGCTCCAAGCACCATCGACGAATTACGCAACAACCCCGAATTTCTTGAAGACGCAAAAGACGCTGTGGTTGCGTTTGTCGAATATCCTGCTCGCGCTCACGCGGCGTAATAACACGGCAACAAGCTCACGATTGCGTTCGAGAAGGCCGGCGAGAAGAAGGTGGTCGATAGTTTCGTAGAGCGGGTATGACCCAAGCCTAGCCAAACCTATTCCGAGGTGATCTGGGCGTCCTTCACCACCTTGGCCCAGCGAACGCGATCCCGCGCAATCAGGTCTGCCAGGCGTTGCGGCGGGCCACCCTCGGCGAGCAACCCTTGCCTGTCGAGAACTTCGCGAACGCCCGGCTCCGCCAGGATTTCGTTGAACACCGCATTGTAACGATCGACGATGGCCTTCGGTGTACCGGCCGGAGCAAGCACCGCGTACCACAAATCGACGTCGAACCCGGTGACGCCAAGCTCGGCAAGCGTCGGCACCTGTGGCGCCCGCTGCGCCCGAGCCTGGCTGCCGACGGCCAGGATGCGAATTTGTCCGGCTTCCACGAGGGGAAGCGCGGTATGGACGGGTATGAACATCGCCGAGACGTGTCCGCCCGCAAGATCTTTCACGGCGCCGGCGGAGCCCGGGTAGGGAA
>JACDAG010000796.1 GCA_013695565.1 Bradyrhizobium sp. | reverse complement strand
ATACGGCGTCGCGCGAGATCACCTATTGCCGCGTGCCCTACGATGTCGAGACGGCGGCGGACCGAATCCGCGCCAACGGCCTGCCGCACTGGCTGGCCGATCGCCTGATCGAGGGGAAGTGAGCGATGGTGAAGCCTTCGATTGAGCCGGGCACGCAACTCGATGGCTTCACGATCGGCGGGCGCGTCCATCAAGGCGGCATGGCGACGTTGTGGAGCGTGACGCATCCCGGCATCAACGAGCCGCTGCTGATGAAAATCCCCAGGGTCTCCGAGGGCGAAGATCCGGCGGCGATCGTCAGCTTCGAGATGGAGCAGATGATCGTGCCGCGGCTTGCCGGCCCGCACGTGCCCCTTTGTTTCGGCTCCGGCGATTTCGACCGGCAGCCCTATGTCGTGATCGAGCGCATTCCCGGCAAGACGCTCTATGACCGGCTCGGCGATCTGCCGCTCGCATACGAAGAGGCGAGGGTGATGGCCGGCAAGATCGCCACCGCATTGGCCGATCTGCACCGCCAGAATGTCATCCATCACGACATCAAGCCCAGCAGCATCATGTTTCGCGACAGCGGCGAGGCGGTGCTGATCGATTTCGGGCTATCGCATCACAATCAATTGCCCGATTTGCTGCAGGAAGAATTCCGCTTGCCCTATGGCACCGCGCCCTACATGGCGCCGGAACGCCTGCTCGGCGTGCGCGACGATCCGCGCAGCGATCTGTTTTCGCTGGGCGTGCTGCTTTATTTTTTTACCACGGGCGTGCGACCGTTCGGCGAGAGCGAGACGCTCCGCGGGATGAAGCGGCGGCTGTGGCGCGATCCCTATCCGCCGCGCCAATTGCGGCCGGATTATCCGCCCTGGCTGCAGGAAATCGTGCTGCGTTGCCTCGAAATCGAACCGGTCTGGCGGCATCCGACGGCGTCGCAACTGGCGTTCGAACTGGCGTATCCCGAGCAGGTCAAACTCACCGCGCGGTCGGAACGGCCCAAACGCGATCCGCTCACGACGGTGTGGCGCCGCCGCTTCAATCGCGGACTGACATTGCCGAAACCGAAATCCGATGTCGCCGCCCAACTGGCGTCGGGACCGATCGTGGCGGTCGCGCTCGATACCGAGGAAGGTCTTGGGCCGCTCAACGAATGCCTGCGCACGACCGTCGAGCAGCTGCTGGCAACATTGCCCTCGGCGCGGCTCGCCTGCATCAACGTGCTAAAACTCGGCCGCATCACCATCGACCGGACGCTCGACGAAGAGGGTAACAACAAGCACATCGACCGGCTGGTCGCGCTGCGGCACTGGGCCTCACCGTTGAAGCTCGATGAAAGCCGGCTTACCGTGCATGTGCTGGAAGCGATCGATCCCGCATCCGCGATCCTGGAATTCACTGATGTCAATCACGTCGACCATATCGTGATCGGCGCGCGCCAGAATTCGATGATGCGCACGCTGCTCGGCAGCGTCTCGGCCAAGGTGGCGGCCGAAGCTATCTGCACGGTGACGGTGGTGCGGCCGCCGCGCTCGGCAATGATGCAAATGCAGGAAGATAGAGCGGCCGGAGGCGCTTCAAGTCAGGCGGCGCGAACCTGATCGGTCGGACGCTTCACGTCGCGTGATGGCTTGCCATCGCGATCCTTCCAGACGTCGAAGAACTGGATGATTTCGCGGCAGGGTTCGCAACGGAACATGTTGTACGACGACGCCGTTTTCGACATCTCGTTCAGACAGCTTGGGCATAGCGGATTCATGGCGGTTCTCGCAATTCTATGGCAGTAATATGCGGCGGTAACGAACGGTTCCCATGCACGGCGCTAAAAAATGCGACAGGCCGGCTACAATGTCGGGGAACGGTATCTAACGGCGATCCTGTAACCGCGTCCGGCTTTCCAATTCGTAAAGATCGGGCCGGGAACCGGCATCCGACGGGTTCATTCCGGGCCGTCGCCGCTCATAACGGTTAAAGAAGAATTCGAGGTCGGGACGCCCACGCCGCGCGATCAGGCGCTTGCGCCTTGCCGATCGCCTGGCGACCGCGCCCTCCATGGCTCAAATCCGGCTGCGACCGTGATAAAGCCTGCGCGCCGCGCTGCGAGGCTGAATCACCAACAGGCGAACGACCAGGGCCGCATTCAGGGCAAGCCACAACGCCACGCCAGTCCAGACCAGTGTCATCGTCATGATGCCGCACTCCGCGAAATTCGGAAGTGGGTTGTGCCGTGATTTGCATGAATCCGTGAAGCCCGTTTCTTTACGGGGAGCCGCACGCATATTGGGCATGCGGCGGCGCATATGAATCCTGCAGATGCTGGGCTTATTCGAGCGTTTGCGCAGGCGGCATCGTTGCCGAAGGCGCCGATGGCCTCGCGCTCGGCGCGGCATTGCTGGCTTCGCTTCGGGTCGTCGCGACCCGCGCGTCCTTCTCGACGCGAACGGCCGAGGGTCTGGTTGCACCGCTGCCGACAACCTCCGCCCTTGCGACACGCACACGCGCTTTCGAGGCTTGCCGGTGGCGTCGCGCCGATCCGGAGCGGTCGATTCCCCAGGACCGCGCAATGGCAGGTCCAGCCGAATAGCCGATAAAGGCGCCGGCCACCGCGCCGATCGGCCCCAGCACCACGGCGCCGGACACCGCGCCTAGCGCAGCGTCACCGGCCCGGTGCTGCGCCAGGGCCGCGGAGGGCGCGAGCAACAGGAGAAGGGCGGCCGCGGTGAGGGCTTTGGTCATGATGTTCGTCCGTCGAATATGAGCAGCGACGGTGTTCCGGCTTTATGGCCAGACGATGAAACTTCATGGTCAAGACGGTGACGCGCCGGGTTCCCTCAGTCGCGCGCAATCGCGCCGCGCGCGCTCGAGAATATCGCGCACGCGCGCGGGGTCTCGAATGCTGCGAAATCCATAGCGGCCGGTGTAGTCGCTATCGGGCGACCGGGTCGAAACACCGGACGCGAAATTGAGGTGGCCGGCGCCGCGGCCGATGTCCAGGATCTCGAATGTCGCGTCCATGTCGCCAAATGCAGTTCCCGTGACGGTCCGGCGGCCCCACGCCGTGCGCACAATCAACGCGCGGCGATTGGTGATCGCGCATAGCGTCTGCAAATCGTACAGCAGCATCACCAGGGGAGCGGCGATCATCATGGCGCCGAACAGCAGAAAGAACATCGCCGATTGATCGATCAGCCCTTGGCGGTTGCGACGGCGCGAGCGTCAGCCACGGAAATCCGATTCACCACAAAAACCGCCACATCATCATATCGGCGACCGCGTCGGGCTGGCCCTGCCAGAGCATGCGCTCGCCGGGTTGCAGCGCTTCGGTCAACAGCCGCCGTAGCCCCGCGGAAAACAGCGTCGATCGAATTTCATCCATGCTCATGCCCGTTGGTCGCGTGCGGTGCAGGAATGGTTCGGCCGCGCCGCCGCAACGTTCGATGGCGCAGTTGCGCGCGAAGGCGTAAGGTTCTGCGTGGGGCTTCTGCGACCGGTGAAGGAGGACTTCCCATGTATGCCGCCATTCGTCAGGGCAAGGCCAAGACCGGCATGGCCGAAGAGTTGGCACGCAGGATCAAGGAAGGTGCCATTCCGATCATCAGCGAGGTCGAAGGCTTCATGGCCTATTATGTCGTCTATGCGCCGGATGACACGGTGACCGCGATCAGCATCTTCAACAACTACGCCGGTGCGGAGGAGTCGAACCGGCGCGGGGTGGCGTGGATCGAGCAGAACCTGACGCCTCTGCTCACCGGACCTGCCACAGCCGTGG
>JACDAG010000762.1 GCA_013695565.1 Bradyrhizobium sp. | reverse complement strand
TTCGGCTGGCAGAAGCCCTGCTACCTGCTCGGCGAAGGCTACACCAAGACCTTCAAGGAATTGATGGAGACCACCGACTGGGAGACCTACGGCACCGGCAAGTACGAGAAGTGCGCCGACTGCATGGCGCATTGCGGCTACGAGCCGACCGCCGCCAATGCCGCGCTGGTCAATCCCCTGAAGGCAATGTGGGTGGCGCTGCGCGGCGTCAGGACGTCAGGTCCGATGGCGCCCGAGATCAACCTCGATAAGCAGCGCCCGGCACAGTACATCTTCTCGGCCGAAGTGCAGAAGCGCCTGTCGGATATCCGCAAGGATGAGGCGGCAGCCGCCGCCGCCAAGCAGCAGCAAAAGGCCTCCACGGCCGCCTGAGGGCTGCTGAGGACGCAGCGAGGCTCGACCTCGTTGCGTGAATGCCTGATCAAAACAAAAATGCCGTCGCTCAGCGACGGCATTTTTCGTTGAAGCGAACTATTTCAGGGCAAATTATTTCAGGAATGATCAGGCGTTGCCCGCGACCAGCCCCTCGCCGCCGGAGATGAAACCGCGGCAGCCGCGCAGCGAACGCAGCGCGCGATTGAAATCGATTCCGGTGGAAACCAATGCGCGCAGCGTCCTCGGATTGCGCGCGAGCCCGCGCAGCACCTTGCGCACGTCGATATCGCCGTTCGGCTTGATCGCGCTCTTGGCCAAGGCCGGCAGAGAACGGCTGGCGGGATCGGAGATCACGCGCAGTGCCGCGAACGGAAGCCCCGCCTCGGCCGCATAGGCCGCCGCGATATGGCTCTCCATGTCGACTGCCGCAGCACCCGTCTCCGAATGCAGCGCGGCCTTGCAGGCGGTCGCCGCAATCACCTGCTCCACCCCGGCAAGACCGCCGCGGACCACGCGACGGCGGCGCAGCGCCGCGCTCGCGATTATTTCCTCGTTGAGTGCCAGACCAGCCAGAAAGCGGGTATCGCCGGACAGAACCTCGGTCGCGACCACGACGTCGCCCGACTTCAACGACGGATCGAGCCCGCCGGCAACGCCGAAGGAGATCACGCCCCTGAATGTCGATGAATCCAGCGTCGCGAGCAGCGCGCGCAATTGCTGCGGATCGCTGCTGCTGCAGATCACGATCATGCCTGGACCGGCCGCGATGCGGGCCTCCTGTACCAAGCCTGTAACAATCAAAACCGGCCGCGGATCAATTTGATTGAGATCACCCGAATTGAGATCACCCGAATTGTCCACGAACGCGGTGGCCCCCGCCCCCAACATCACATCCCGACCCCTACCACCCTGCTGTTGGTGCTTCTCAAATTTCGGTACCGCGCCAACGCCCAGAGCGGAAAGAACTTCGAGTAGCCATGATAACGCAAATAAAACACCCGCGGAAACCCCGTAGCCGTGTAGCGCGCCTCGTCCCACAGTCCTTTTTCGGTCTGTGTGGTTTTTAGGTACTCCACACCGCGCGCAACTGCCGGGTTCCCGACTTCGCCCGCTGCCATCAGTCCAAGCAAGCCCCATGCCGTTTGCGAAGACGTCGACGGTGCAGTCTCAAATCCCCTGTAATCCAGCCGGTAGCTGACTGCATCTTCGCCCCAGCCGCCGTCTCGATTCTGAATCGATAGCAGCCAATCGACCGCCTTGCGAATCATTGGGTCCTGATGACTGACACCTGCGACATTTAGCGCAGAGAGCACCGACCAGGTGCCGTAGACGTAATTCAGTCCCCAACGGCCATACCACGAGCCCTCCGCAAGCTGCGTGCGACGCAGATACTCGACGCCGTCAACCAGCGCCTTGCTGGTTCCGGCGGTTTCGCCGAGCTGCGCCAGCATCGAAATGCAGCGCGCGGTGACGTCCTCGGTCGGCGGATCGAGCAGCGCGCCGTGGTCGGAGAACGGGATGTTGTTGAGATAATATTCGAGATTGTTGACGTCGAAGGCGGCCCAGCCGCCATCGCGGCTCTGCAAGCCCTCGATCCATTCGCGGCCGCGCGCGATTGCAACATCGTATTCGTCGCTGCCGGACTGCTTGCGCGCGCGGTCCATTGCCATGACGACGACGGCGGTGTCGTCGAGATCTGGATAATGCGCATTGTTATACTGGAACGCCCAGCCGCCCGGCCGCACGTTGGGGGCCTTCACGGCCCAATCGCCCTTGAGGTCGAGCACCTGCAGCGGCTTCAGCCAGTCGAGGCCCTGCTTCATCTTCGCAAGCGTATCTTCGCCGCCGGTCTCCGCAAGCGCGTGGCAGGTGAGCGCCGTGTCCCACACCGGCGACACGCAAGGCTGGCAATAGGCCTCGTGCTCAGCGATCACCAGGAGCTTGTCGATGCCCTTGCGGGTGACCGCGCGCGGCGGAAAATCCGGTCCCTTGCCGAGCGCCTCATACATCATGACGATGTTGGCCATCGGCGGATAGATCGCGCCCATGCCGTCTTCGCCGTTCAACCGCTCCTCGGTGAAGGCGAGCGCGGCATCGATCGCGCGCTGGCGCAGCTTTTTCGGAAACATCGGTTCGACGACGCGCAGGATGGCGTCGAGGCCGCGAAACAGCAGGAACCAGCCCGTGCTTTGATGCGGCGCCTTCGCCGTCATGCCGACCGACTTCGGATCCTGCAGAAACAATTCCTCGATGCCGACGCCCTTCGGATTCTTCGCCAGCGGCTTCAGCGCCGCCATCACCATCAAGGGCACGATCGTGGTGCGCGCCCAATAGGAAATCTTGTTGAGATGGAACGGCGACCACATCGGCAGCAGCATGATCTCGATCGGCAGCACCGGCACCGCGCGCCAGGTCAGCACGCCGTAGAACGCCAGCAAGAACCGGGTGAAGACGTTGACGTTGGCGGCCCCCCCGCGCGAACGGATCGCCTCGCGCGCCCGCGCCATATGCGGCGC
>JACDAG010000748.1 GCA_013695565.1 Bradyrhizobium sp. | reverse complement strand
GACCACAAGATCGAACGCGTGGTGTTCAACGCCATCACCAAGCAGGCGGTGACCGAGGCGATGAAGAACCCGCGCCAGATCGATGGCGCGCTGGTCGACGCCTACATGGCGCGCCGCGCACTGGACTATCTGGTCGGTTTTACGCTGTCGCCGGTGCTGTGGCGCAAGCTGCCGGGCGCGCGCTCGGCGGGCCGCGTGCAGTCCGTGGCGTTGCGCCTGGTCTGCGACCGCGAACTCGAAATCGAAAAGTTCGTGCCCCGCGAATACTGGTCGCTGGTGGCAACGCTGACAACGCCGCGCGGCGACGCCTTCGAGGCGCGGCTGGTCGGCGCCGACGGCAAGAAGATCCAGCGCCTCGACATCGGCACCGGTGCGGAAGCCGAGGACCTCAAGAAAGCGATCGAGGCCGCCAACTTCACGGTCTCGACCGTCGAAGCCAAGCCGGCGCGCCGCAATCCGCAGGCGCCCTTCACCACGTCGACGCTGCAGCAGGAAGCCAGCCGCAAGATGGGCTTTGCGCCCGCCCATACGATGCGGATCGCGCAGCGCCTTTATGAAGGCATCGATATCGGCGGCGAGACCACCGGTCTCATTACTTATATGCGTACCGACGGCGTGCAGATCGATGGCTCGGCCATCACCCAGGCCCGCAAGGTGATTGGCGAGGATTACGGCAACGCCTATGTGCCGGAAGCGCCGCGCCAGTACCAGACCAAGGCCAAGAACGCACAGGAAGCGCATGAAGCGATCCGTCCGACCGACATGTCGCGCCGTCCGGCCGAAATGCGCCGGCGTCTCGATACCGATCAGGCCAAGCTTTATGAGCTGATCTGGATCCGCACCATCGCGAGCCAGATGGAATCCGCCGAACTGGAACGCACCACGGTGGATATCGCAGCGAAAGCAGGATCACGCGTGCTGGACCTGCGCGCCTCGGGCCAAGTCGTGAAATTCGACGGCTTCCTCGCGCTCTATCAGGAAGGCCGCGACGACGATTCCGACGATGACGATAGTCGCCGCCTTCCCGCGATGAGCCAGGGCGAAGCACTGAAGCGGCAAGAGCTTGCCGTCACGCAGCACTTTACCGAACCGCCGCCGCGCTTCTCCGAAGCATCGCTGGTCAAGCGCATGGAAGAGCTCGGCATCGGCCGCCCCTCGACTTACGCCTCGATCCTGCAGGTGTTGAAGGACCGCGGCTACGTCAAGCTCGAGAAGAAGCGATTGCATGGCGAGGACAAGGGGCGCGTCGTGGTCGCGTTCCTGGAAAACTTCTTCGCCCGCTATGTGGAGTATGACTTCACCGCCAATCTGGAAGAGCAGCTCGACCGCATCTCCAACAACGAGATTTCCTGGCAGGACGTACTGAAGGAATTCTGGACCGGCTTCGCCGGCGCGGTCAACGACATCAAGGATATTCGCGTCTCCGAAGTGCTCGACGTGCTCGACGACATGCTGGGCCCGCATATTTATCCGCCGCGCGCGGATGGCGGCGATGTCAGGCAATGCCCGACATGCGGCACTGGCAAGCTCAACCTGAAGGCCGGCAAGTTCGGTGCTTTTGTCGGCTGCTCCAACTATCCCGAATGCCGACACACGCGCCCGTTGGCCGCCGACGGCGAAGCCAGCGCCGACCGCGTCCTCGGCAAGGACCCCGAGACCGATCTGGATGTGACGGTGAAGGCCGGCCGTTTCGGCCCCTACATCCAGCTCGGCGAGCAGAAGGATTATGCCGAGGGCGAAAAGCCCCGGCGTGCCGGCATTCCGAAAAACACGTCGCCCGGCGATATGGAGCTTGAGCTTGCGCTCAAACTGCTGTCGCTGCCGCGCGAGATCGGCAAGCATCCGGAAACCGGCGAGCCGATCACCGCGGGGATCGGCCGCTTCGGCCCGTTCGTGCGCCACGAAAAGACCTATGCGAGCCTGGAAGCCGGCGACGAGGTCTTCGATATCGGCCTCAACCGCGCCGTGACCTTGATCGCCGAAAAGATTTTGAAGGGACCGAGCGGCCGCCGCTTCGGCGCCGATCCCGGCAAGCCGATCGGCGAGCATCCGAGCCTCGGCGGCGTTGCCGTCAAGAACGGCCGCTACGGCGCTTACGTGACGGCTGGTGGCGTCAACGCCACCATCCCGAGCGACAAGACGCCGGACACCATCACGCTCGCCGAAGCGATCGCGCTGATCGACGAACGCGCGGCCAAGGGCGGCGGCAAGCCGAAGCGCGGCGCGAAGAAGAAAGCTGCGCCAAAGAAGGCCGCCAAGGCACCGGCCGATCCCGACGCGCCGAAGCCGGCCAAGAAGGCGGCGGTGAAGAAGGCTGCCGCGAAGCCGAAATCGGAGGCCGTTAGCAAGGCGCGCGCGCCGGTCGCGGCCGCCGCCAAGACATCAGCGGCGAAGCCGACAGTAGCTCCCAAAACGCCTGCGAAGAAAAGCGCGGGCAAGGCCCGGGGATAAGTGACGAAAAAACACGACAATGGCTTTCCGGCCCGGGACGCCATCGTCGCCTTCATCCGTGCGAATCCAGGCAAGATCGGTACCCGCGAGATCGCGCGCGAGTTCGGCCTGAAGAATGCCGACCGCGTCGAGTTGAAGCGAATCCTGCGCGAACTCGCCGATGACGGCACGATCGCCAAGCGCGGCCGCAAGGTTCTCGAACCCGCCGCCCTGCCCCCGACCGTGATGGCCGACATCACCGGCCGCGATACCGACGGCGAACTGCTCGCTACCCCCACCGAATGGGATGAAGAGGAATTCGGCGCCGCGCCAAAGATCCGCATTCACGTGCCGCGCCGTCCGCAGCCCGGCACTGCCGCCGGCGTCGGCGACCGCGCGCTGCTGCGGGTCGAGAAGACCGACGAGAGTGAAGGTCCGCTTTATCGCGGCCGCGTGATCAAGGTCATCGACCAGGCCCGCACCCGGCTGCTCGGCATCTTCCGCAAGCTGCCCAATGGCGGCGGGCGGATGATTCCCGTCGACAAGAAGCAGGCCGGGCGCGAATTGAACATCGCCAGCACCGATACCGGCGGCGCCGAGGACGGCGATCTCGTCAGCATCGATCTGGTACGCACGCGCGGGTACGGACTTGCCTCGGGCAAGGTGAAGGAGCGGCTCGGCTCGCTCGCGACCGAAAAGGCGGTCAGCCTGATCGCGATCCACGCCCACGAGATTCCGCAAGCCTTCACGCCGGCCGCATTGCGCGAAGCCGAGGACGCAAAACCTGCAATCCTGAAAGGTCGCGAGGATTGGCGCGAGCTGCCGCTCGTCACTATCGATCCGCCCGATGCCAAGGACCATGACGACGCGGTTCACGCCGCGCCGGATGACGATCCAAATAATAAAGGCGGCTATATCGTCCATGTCGCGATTGCCGATGTCGCGTTCTATGTGCGGCCGAACTCGGCGCTCGATCGCGATGCGCTGACGCGGGGCAATTCGGTGTATTTCCCGGACCGCGTGGTGCCGATGCTGCCCGAGCGCATCTCCAACGATCTCTGCTCGCTGGTGCCGGGCGAGCCGCGCGGCGCACTCGCGGTGCGGATGGTGATCGGCCATGACGGCCGCAAGCGCTCGCACAGCTTTCATCGCGTGCTGATGCGCTCGGCCGCCAAGCTGAACTACGCGCAGGCGCAGGCAGCGATCGACGGCCGCCCCGACGACACCACCAGTCCCCTGCTCGAGCCGATCCTGAAGCCGCTGTACACGGCCTATGCGCTGGTAAAGCTCGCGCGCGACGAGCGCGATCCGCTTGATCTCGATCTGCCCGAGCGCAAGATCCTGCTCAAGCCCGACGGCACCGTCGATCGCGTCGTCGTGCCGGAGCGGCTGGACGCGCACAAGCTGATCGAGGAGTTCATGATCCTTGCCAACGTCGCCGCCGCCGAAATGCTGGAGAAGAAGGCGCTGCCGCTGATCTACCGCGTGCACGACGAGCCGAGCCAGGAGAAGGTCCACAACCTCCAGGAATTCCTGAAGACGCTCGATCTGCCGTTTGCGAAGACCGGCGCGTTGCGCCCGGCGCTGTTCAATCGCGTACTAGGCCAGGTTCGCGGCGAGGACTATGAGCCGCTGGTCAATGAAGTGGTGTTGCGCTCGCAGGCGCAGGCGGAATATTCCTCGGAGAATTACGGCCATTTCGGCCTCAATCTGCGCCGCTACACGCATTTCACTTCACCGATCAGGCGATACGCCGACCTGATCGTGCATCGCGCACTGATCCGCGCGCTTGGCCTCGGCGAAGGCGCGCTGCCGGAAACCGAGACGCTGGAGACGCTGAGCGAGGTCGCTGCGCAGATTTCCGTCACCGAACGCCGCGCCATGAAAGCCGAGCGCGAGACCGCCGACCGGCTGATCGCGCATTTCCTCGCCGACCGCATCGGCGCGACGTTCCAGGGCCGTATTTCCGGCGTCACCCGCGCCGGACTGTTCGTGAAATTATCCGATACCGGCGCCGACGGGCTGATCCCGATCCGGACGCTCGGCACGGAATATTTCAACTATGACGAGACGCGCCACGCGCTCGTCGGCTCACGCAGCGGTGCCATGCACCGGCTGGGGGACGTTGTCGACGTACGTCTGGTAGAAGCAGCACCAGTAGCTGGCGCGCTGCGGTTCGAGTTACTATCTGAAGGCAAGGTCATTCCGCGCGGCAGAAAACAGGGCGGCCGGCGCGAGGGTTCAAAACCGCCGGTCACGTCATCGAAGACGCGTCCGGGCCGTAGCCCGCATCCGAAGGATAGCAAGTCCGGTAAGGGAAAGCCTGTTAGAGACACGGCCCGCAAATCGAAGAAAGGCAAGTCATGGAAACGGTAAGTCCCGCGACGACAGTCTGGACCAGGGAATCCGTGAAGGGCGAAGAGCGCGATCTCTGGACCGCAATGAAGCGCGGTTTCATGTGCCGTTGCCCGCGCTGTGGAGAAGGCAAGCTGTTTCGGGCGTTCCTGAAGGTCGGCGACGGATGCACGACATGCGGGCTCGATTATACGCCGCACCGCGCCGACGATCTGCCGGCCTATCTCGTGATCATCATTGTCGGCCACATCGTGGTACCTGTCGTGCTGTGGGTCGAAACCAATTATTCGCCGGAGATCTGGCTGCAGATGGCAATCTACCTGCCCTTCACGTTTCTCTCGTCGTTGCTGCTGCTGCAGCCGGTCAAGGGCGCCGTGGTCGGCTTCCAGTGGGCGCTGCGCATGCATGGCTTTGACGAAAATGCCCCTAGCGACATTCCTCCGGTGTAGATTCTTGCCTCCGGTGTAGATTCTTGTTTTGACGCGTTTTCTTGACGCGAACCGGTGTCCACTTCGCTCGAAAACGCTTTCGCTACCAAAAGAAACAAAAGCCTCAGGGGATGGAATGACCGAAGCAGCGCCTGCCGTAATCGAGGGAAAAGAAGCCGATCACCATCCCTATTTCAAACCCAAGGATGCCGCGACGCTGATCCTGATCGATCGCAGCGGCGCCAAGCCGAAAGTGCTGGTCGGCAAGCGTCACGACAATGTGGTGTTCATGCCGGGTACGTATGTTTTCCCAGGCGGACGCGTCGATAAATCCGACAACCGCATTCCCGTCGCTGCGCCGATCACCCGGGAACTCGAGGCCAACCTCCTCAAAGGCAGCCCGAAAATCGCACCGTCGCGGGCGCGCGCACTTGCGGTCGCTGCGATCCGCGAAGCCTGTGAGGAAACCGGCCTCTGCCTCGGCCGCAAATCGGACAAGCCAACCAAGCTCGAAGGCGCCTGGAAGCCGTTCTCGGAAGCGGGCCTGCTGCCCGACCCCTCCAGCCTGTTCCTGATCGCACGCGCGATCACTCCGCCCGGCCGCGTTCGCCGCTTCGATACGCGCTTCTTCACCGCTGACGCATCGGCCATCGCCCACCGGGTGGATGGCGTGATCCACGCCGACGCCGAACTCGTGGAGCTGGTCTGGGTCGAGATCGGCTCTGAACCACTCGCCAAGGCGCATGCGATGACCAAGAACGTGCTCGCCGAACTCGACCGCCGCCTCGCAACTGGCCCGCTGCGCCATGACGCCCCGGTGCCGTTCTTCCATTTCTACGGCGGCAAGATGCAGAAGGACGTACTGGGGGCGTAGGGCCCCCGCTCTCTCCTCGTCATTGCGAGCCACCGGGTCGCGCGAACGCGCGCCCGATGACAGGCTCCGCGAAGCAATCCAGAGTCGTGGGCGGGACTCTGGATTGCTTCGTCGCTATGCTCCTCGCAATGACGGCTGCGGAGGCTTAGGCCAACCAGTCGGGCGTTACATCGACAATCGGCTGTTCCGGGCGGGCAGCAATCGGGTCGAGTACCGCACAATCCTCCTTGGAAACGACGCGCTTCGATTGGGGGGCGTCGCGCCAGCGATCCCAATCGGAAGTTTCCCGGTTGTTCACGACGTAATGGTCGCGCACCACGTTAACCCCGGCGAACCAGAGGCCCTTGACCGCACCATGACCGAATTGGTCGGGATCGCGCCTCCCCGCGCGGCAGGCCGCCCAGGCCTGCCCGGCAGTCAGGAATCGATCCCGTGGAATATCGGTGGGATCGAACGCGATCCTGCACTTTTCCTTCAACGCGTCGTCGAGCTGCGCGTCACTCAAGCGCCAGCGTTGAGTCTCCCGGTCCCAATATTCGCAGACCCAATGATCCTCCCAGCCATCGTTGAAATAATCGGCAAAGCCGCAGCGCAGCCGGGCTGAGACGCCCTTGCTGCGAAGCAGGCCGCACAGAACGAGCGCGAAATCGCGGCAGGTGCCTACGGTACGTTGTGCCGGCGACCGGCAGGTGGTCAACGGGCGGGAGTCACGATCGAGGACCAATGCGAAACGATCGGCAACCGGCAAGGTGTCCCGCCACACGCGGGCAAAATCTGATTCGTTGACCCCATAGGAGGCGAGCCAATCCGTATGGATGATGAGCCCCTGCACGATGGTATTGAGCGCGCCGATGTTCGCGGGCATGCTAGCGGCGTCATGCCGGCCGATGTCCGACATGGCGCTGTGGCGCATCCACCGCTCAACGTTCTCCATCCGTGACGTCCTCGCCGATCGAACCTGCCGGGGAAAGATCGCCCACCGGCGCAGGTCAAATTGCAAAATTCTTCCCAG
The DNA here is from genome assembly GCA_013695565.1 of Bradyrhizobium sp. Taxonomy (GTDB): domain Bacteria; phylum Pseudomonadota; class Alphaproteobacteria; order Rhizobiales; family Xanthobacteraceae; genus Bradyrhizobium. The sequence continues at coordinate 8,553 of JACDAG010000748.1, read as the reverse complement.
CGGGAGCTGATGCCTTTGTACAAGGGCATCCCCATCTCCATATCCAGCGATAACAGCACGGAACGGGGCCAATGACAAAACGGCAACTGAAGCTCGGCGCGTTCATGCGCCCGGTCTCCATTCATACCGGCGCGTGGCGCTATCCCGGCGCATGGCCGGATGCAAATTTCAATTTCCCGCACATCAAGAAGCTGATCCAGAAGCTCGAGGCCGGCAAGTTCGACGCCTTCTTCATGGCCGATCATCTCGCCGTGCTGAACATGCCGGTCAATGCGCTCAAGCGCAGCCACACCGTGACGTCGTTCGAACCGTTCACGCTGCTGTCGGCGCTGGCCGGCGCCACCGAGCATATCGGCCTGATCGCGACCGGTTCGACCACGTTCGACGAGCCCTACCATGTGGCGCGCCGCTTCGCCTCGCTCGATCACATCAGCAATGGCCGCGCCGGCTGGAACATCGTCACCACCTCCAATCCGGACGCGGCGCTGAATTTCGGGCTCGACGACCATATGGAGCACGCCGAACGCTACAAGCGGGCGCGCGAATTCTATGACGTCGTCACGGGTCTCTGGGATTCCTTTGCCGACGATGCTTTCGTACGCGATGTCGAATCCGGGCTCTATTTCGATCCCGCGAAAATGCACGTGCTCAACCACAAGGGAAAATACCTCAGCGTGCGCGGGCCGCTCAACATCGCGCGTCCCGTGCAGGGCTGGCCGCTAATCGTGCAGGCCGGCGCGTCCGACGATGGCAGGCAACTCGCGGCCGAGACCGCGGAGGCCGTGTTCACCGGTGGCGGCAGTCTCGCCGACAGCCAGAAGCTTTACGCTGACATCAAGGGCCGGATGGAAAAAGTCGGCCGCAATCCCGAGCATCTCGTCATCCTGCCCGGCGCGTTCGTCGTGGTCGGCGACAGCGTCGATGAGGCGAAAGAGAAACGCGCAAAACTCGACAGCATGGTGCATTACGACTCAGCCATCGCCTCGCTCTCGGTTCAGCTCGGCACCGATGCGTCGGGTTTCGATCCCGACGGCCAATTGCCTGACATCCCCGAAACCAACGCCAGCAAGAGCGGCCGCCAGCGGCTGGTCGACGTCGCCGCGCGCGACAAGCTCACCGTGCGCCAGCTCGCGCAACGCGTCGGCGGCTATGGCGGGCTGTCTTTCGTCGGCACGCCCGTGACCATCGCCGACCAGATGCAGGAATGGCTGGAGAGCCGCGGCAGCGACGGCTTCAACATCATGTTCCCGTTCCTGCCCGCCGGCCTCGACGATTTCGTCGACAAGGTGGTCCCGGAACTGCAGAAGCGCGGGATTTTCCGCAAGGAATATGAGGGCCGGACACTGCGGGAGAATTTGGGGCTGCCGCGGCCGAAAAACCGGTTCTTTGAGGGTTAATTGCCCCAATTTGCGGGAGTTTTTGCCCTGAAAACCTTGACTTTGGGCGATCAGAAGCTAGTTTGCCGCACAAATGCGGGCCGATTTGGCCGGCACCCGATTTTCACACATCAAGGGTTATGAACATGGCCAAAGCGGTCACCATCAAGGTCAAGCTCGTTTCGACGGCGGACACCGGCTTCTATTACGTCGCCAAGAAGAATTCGCGCACCATGACCGACAAGCTGGTCAAGAAGAAGTACGACCCGGTCGCGCGCAAGCACGTCGAGTTCAAGGAATCCAAGATCAAGTAACGTCGCAAGACATTGCTGACGAACGAACGGGGCCTCGCGGCCCCGTTTTTGATTCGAGCGGTGCGGTCGCCGGCAACGATGGATCCCCCGACGTGCTGTGCGAAAGACCAGGCCCCCCTCGTTGGCGACCATGTGGCCGTACGCATCCGGCGCGGCGCCGTTGCCGCACGTCCGGCCTGGCATTGCGAAGGCGCTTCCCTTCACACGATTTTGTTACGACCGTTACAGTATCCACGATAGGCTCCGAATGTGATTCGACTTCGACCATCCGGTCGTGTCCTCCAGGAGCCGACCGATGGCCCGTCCGCGCGCTTTCGACGACGACAAGGCTCTCGACGCAGCCATGGAGTGCTTCTGGCGGCGCGGGCTTGAAGCGACTTCCGTCCGCGACCTGACGATGGAAATGGGGATCAACGGCCCGAGCCTGTACAACGCCTATGGCGACAAACGCGCACTTTTTGCCCGGGTGCTGGCGCGCTACGCGGAACGCTGGATGCGCGAGCGGATCGAGCGCATGGAGCGCGACTCTTCCGGCAAATCCGCCATCCGGACGTTTCTGCACGAACTGATCGAACGGTCGATCAAGGATGAGCATAGACGTGGCTGTCTTATCGTCAATTCCGCGCTCGAAATATCTCCGCATGACAACGAATTGCGCGAGGTGATCGCCTCGTACCTCTGCGAAATCGAGATGTTCTTCCTGCGCTGCCTGAAGCGGGGGCAGGAATCCGGTGAAATCGGATCGCACATCGACCCTCGCGACGCTGCCCGTCATTTTCTGGGCCTCGTACTCGGCATTCGCGTCGCAGCCCGGTCTCGACCGGAGCGCGCACTGCTCGAAGGCATGGTGCGGCCCGCGCTCGCGCAACTCGACTTTCCCCTTCATTGACGAAAAAAATCAATGCCCCCGGAGGAGACCATGACTTCAACCCTGTCGGAACAACTCGACGAATTTCTTGCTGGATGGAAGCAACGCGTGCCTCTGGAACGGCAAGCCGTCATGGAACGTCACATCGCCCACTTGAAAGCGACCGGCTTTGGAGAGAGCGCCAAACAGGTTGGGCAACAGGCGCCCGCCATTGTCCTGCCGGATGCGCAGGGCAAGGCATTCGACGTCGCGACGCTGCTGGCGAACGGACCGGTTATCGTGACGTTCTATCGCGGTGGCTGGTGCCCCTACTGCAACCTGGAACTCAAGGCCTACCAGGATGTACTTTCCCGCATCGTTGCAGCCGGCGCGAACCTGGTCGCGATCAGTCCCGAGAAGCCGGATGATACGTTAAGCACCACCGAAAAGAATGCGTTGACCTTTCCGGTGCTGAGCGATGTCGGGCAAACTGTCGGCAAGGCTTTCGGGCTGGTCTACGCCTTTACCGACGAGCTGCGCAGCGCCTACGACGGATTCAAGCTGGATATCCCTTCGAAGAACGGCGCGCCCGAGGATTGGTCCCTGCCGCTTTCGGCGACCTATGTCATCGGGCCGGATGGATTGATCCTGTTCGCCGATACCAGTGTCGACTACCGGCGCCGGACCGATCCACTGGACGTGCTGGCCGTTCTCGAACGCCGTCAAGCTGCCGAATAGCCGTCGACGCGATCCGCTCAGGCTTGGACGACGAGAATAATTGGGGCCGGCTTACCGCATTGATTTGTTGCAACTGGTGGGGACTGCAAAATGCTTTCGAACTTATCGATCCGCAGAAAGATCATCGCGGTCGTCTCGATATTACTTGCCGCAATGACCATTGTTGGCCTGAGCGCGCTCAAGGAGATCGGTGCCGTCAATTCGCGGTTGGGCGAGGTTCAAGGCGTTTGGCTACGGGGCGTACTTGCGCTCGGCGATATACAGGCGACGGTGCTGCGACATCAGACCGCTATCCGCGACCACCTGCTCGCCAACGACCCGGAAACCGAGGCGCAAGCCGAACAGGCGATACATTCGCTGGAAGAGGGCATCGAACAAAAGTTCAGCGCCTATGAAGGGCTGAAATCCACGACCAGCGACCGCACCGTCTACAGCGAATTCCGCAACGTTTGGTCCGGCTATCTGGCTGCCGCATCCGAGGTGCTGACCGCTTCCAAGAACCAGGACTTTGCTACCGGACGGGAAGTATTTTCCACCAAACTGTTCCCTCTCAGCCAGCGCACCGACGAGCTGCTGCATCGAGAACGTGAGATGAACCGAATGGGTGCTGCCGCCGCGGTCGAGCGTGGCGATGCGTCCTATGCGCTTGCGGTCAAGATTATCTTTGGCGGGTTAATTTTGGCGACGTTGATCAGCGCTATCATCGCCTATTACATGGTGCGCGATATCTCATATGGAATTCATTCGATCATCGAACCCATGTACGCGCTTCGCGACGGCAATCTCGCGGCGAATATCCGTCACGCAAGCGACAGAACCGAGATCGGCCAAATGGCGAACGCGCTACGGAGTTTCCAAAGCGCACTGATGGCCAAGAAACGCGCGGACGACAGCGCGACCGCCGAGGCCAGCGCCAAGCTCCTACGCACGCAACGCATCGACGGTATCACCAGCGAATTCGAGTCGATCATCGGCGAAATGGTCACCTCGCTGGCACACTCCTCGAACGAGTTGCAGCTGGCGGCGGATTCGCTGACGACAACGGCGGAGACGACCGGGAAGCAATCCAGTGAAGCCGCAAGCGCATCCGAAGACGTATCAGACAACGTCCAGTCGGTCGCCGGTGCAACCGGGAAGATGACTGAGTCCATCCAAAGCATCGGCAGCAGGCCCAGGAATCACGCCGTATCGCATTGGAGGCCGTCGAGCAGGCAAAGAACACCGACAAGAACATCGCCCAGCTCTCGCGGTCCGCCGCTCATATCGGCGACGTGATCAAGCTGATCAGCGCCATCGCCGAGCAGACCAACCTGCTCGCACTGAATGCTACCATCGAGGCGGCACGCGCGGGCGATGCAGGCCGCGGTTTTGCCGTGGTGGCATCGGAAGTAAAGGCGCTGGCCTCCCAGACCGCAAAGGCTACCGAAGAAATCGGGGGCCAGGTCGCCGACATGCAGGCTGCGACGGATGCTTCCGTGGCGACGGTCAGGGAAATCGGAACCACAATCAATCTGATCTCGGAGATATCCGCGAGCATCGCCACCGCGGTGGACGAACAAAGTGCATCCACGCAGGAGATCTCCCGCAGCATCCAGCATGCCGCGCAACGTTCCACTGCGGTGGCTCGAAGCATCGGCGACGTCAGCCGCGGCGCGAGCGAGACCGACGTGGCTTCCACGCGGTTGATCGAATCCGCGCAGTCTCTCTCGAAGGAAAGCTCGCGTCTGAAAAGTTCGGTCGAACGATTCCTGTCGGATATGCGCGCGGCCTAGGCGGGTCGTTCAGACCGGCGCCGAAGCCAGGCCTACCTCGCCGCCACCATCGGCGGCTCGCTCGGCCTGATCAGCGCGAACGCGACCTGGATGATGCCGCCGGCCAGCCCAAGCGCGACGCCGACCCGCCACGCCATGGTGTAGGAGCCGAGCGAATCGTAGATCAGCCCTCCGCCGTACGCGCCGAGGAACGAGCCGAGCTGATGGCTCATGAAGGCGAGGCCCTGGATCATCGCCTGCCATTTCAGACCGAACATTTCGACGACGGCGCCCGCAACCAGCGGCCCGACGCCCATCCAGAGGAAACCCATGATCGCGCCGAACAGGAGCGTGGTCGTCGGCGTTGCCGGCAGCATGAAGTACCAGGCGAGCGCGATCGAGCGGACAATGTACATGCCGCCGAGCAGCGCCAGCTTGTTCCAGCGCTGGCCCGCCCAGCCGAAGAACAGGCTGCCCAGCACGTTGAAGCCGCCGATCATGCCGAGCGTCTGCGCGCTCAACATCGGATCGAGGCCGCAGATCAAGAGATAAGACGGCAGATGCGTGGTGAGGAACACGAGTTGCATGCCGCAGACGAAATAGGCGCAGGTCATCACCACGAACGACGCATTGCCGAAAGCGATCTTTGCCGCAGTTGCAGCCGAAGCGTCGCCGATGTCGTCGGCGGCCTTGGGCGGCAACGGGATCTTGTCGGCACGGCCTGCGTACCAGGCAGCGGGTATCATGAACAGCGACAGGATCACAAAGCCGGCAACGCCGGCGCGCCAGCCAAAACCTTCATTCAACATCTGCCCGAGCGGCGCCGACACCAATGCGCCGAGCGATCCCGCCGCCGAGACCATGCCCATCACGGTGCTGCGTACGGTGGCCGGCACGGCGCGTGCGGAAACCGACATCGCAATCGCATTCGCCGTGCAGGCCAACGAGGCGCCGATCAGCACGCCTGCCCCGATCAGGATCGGGATCATCCCCTGTGCGGTCGCCATCAGGGCAAGGCCCACGATGTACATCAGCGAACCCACGATCATGATGGGGCGGAAGCCGTAGCGCACCGTCATGGCGCCGGCGATCGGCTGCAGGAATCCCCAAGCGAGGTTTTGCACCGCCAGCGCCAAGGTGAACTGCGTCACCGAAATTCCGATGTCGCGCGTCAGCGGCTGCATGAAAATACCGAACGACTGCCGCAGGCCCATGCTGAGCGTAAGCATCAGCGACGCGCCGATCAGGATGGGCAATGTCGGACGCAGGACTTGCAGCAGGGACATGGTTTTTCTTCTCCCCAGGGGCCGCGGTTCGAATGGCGCGTCCTGCAATTGGCATCTGAAATAGGTACACAGACCTGTGTAGGTAGGCTATAAGGGCCCCCGACTGTCAAGGCCGAAGGATATCGCGCGCACGCATGGCACCCCTGCCCGCCAAACCTGACATGAAAGACCGGATTCTCGAAATCGCGGATAGGCTGTTCTATCTGCAGGGGATTCGCGCCGTCGGCGTCGACACGATCGCGGCCGAAATCGGCATCAGCAAGCGCACGCTCTATAACCATTTCCCGTCCAAGGACGCGTTGATCTCGGCCTATCTGGCCCGCCGTTTCGTGGCGCCGCGCCCCTCCGAGAAGCCGCCGCTCGAACAGATTCTCGGCACCTTCGATTCGCTGGAGCGGCGGTTTGCTGCCAAGGATTTTCGCGGCTGCCCGTTCGTCAACGCGGTCGCGGAGCTCGGCAGCGAGGACCAGCCGGTTCGCAAGATCGCGATCGCGTTCAAGGAAAGCCGCCGGCTCTGGTTTCGCGATCTGCTGGTGCAGCTCGGCGTAGCCGACGCGGAAGGCCTTGCCACGCAGCTTGTGCTGCTGGTCGACGGCTCGATCGCGCAGGATCTCGTGCGCAACGATCCCGCGATGGCGCGGGCGGCGAAGGCCGCAGCGGTCGTGTTGCTGGCGAATGCGGGTGTGCGGGTCGGCGACGGTGGGGCGACGCAAAAGTCGCAAGTCAAAACGCGGTGAAACAAGCACTCTCCATCGTCGTCCGTGCGAAAGCAGGGGCCCATACGCCGTGGCCTTTCAATAATGCGATGTGGTAGCTACCTTCCTCTGCAATCAGGGCCGGTGGCTATGGGCCCTGCTTTCGCAGGGACGCCAGAAACATGTAGCCGCGCAACAAGGAAACACCATGGAAGACTTGAAAGTAACCGCTGATGGTTACAACTTCAAACCGGCACGCGCGGCGATGCAGCGCTATATCGACGGCAATCTGCTGTCCGGCATCTCCTGGGCTGTGATGGTCGGCCGCGATCTGGTGGACGTGAGTTGCGTCGGCTGGGCCGACAAGGAAGCGCAGACGCCGTTGCGGCCCGACCATATTTTCCGGGTTTTTTCCAACACCAAGCTCATCACTTCCTGCGCCGCCTTGCTGCTGTTCGAGGAAGGCAAATTTGGGCTCGATGACCCCATTGAGAAGTTTATTCCGCAACTCGGAAATCGAAAGGTATTGCGGCCTGGTGCCACCTCGCTTGACGACACGGAGCCGGCAAAGAGTTCGATCACCATCCGCCAGCTCCTGAGCCACAGCTCCGGCCTGAGCTACGGATTTTTCGATCCCGGCACCGTCATGTTCAAGGCCCTCAACGAACGCGGCGTCCACAATCCCATGACGACGCTGGCCCAGATGGTCGATGTGCTCGCCGGTCTGCCATTGATCTATCAGCCGGGCACGTCCTGGGAATACTCGCTCGCCATCGACGTGGTGGCGCGGCTGGTCGAGATCATCAGCGGCCGGAGCTTCGACGGGTTCATCCAGGCGCGGATTCTTGATCCACTGGGCATGGTCGATACCGGCTTCGCCGTGCCGGAAAAGGATCACGGCCGGCTGGTCGCGTACTATGCCGGCGCCGACATGATGGAGCCGATGAAACCGGGACTGACCCGTACCGACAACGCGCCCTTCCCCGGCGCCTATCTGCGCCCCATCGCGCGGCTCAATGGCGGCGGCGGTCTGGTCTCGACGATGCCCGACACGGTCGCATTGATCCGAAGCCTGCTTCCCGGCGGCAAAACTCTGCTCAAGCCGGAGACGATTGCGCAGATGATGACCAACCAGTTGCCGGACGGCCAGTGGATCCGCTTTGCGCTGATGGGCGAACAGGCCGGCAAGGCGCACACGCTGGCCGGCGGCCTGATCGTCAAGCCGACGCCGTTCGACCACCCCGATGCGTCAGGCGAACTCTATTGGGGTGGCGTCGCCGGCACGCAATGGTGGATTTCGCCGAAACACAACATGGCCGGCGTGGTGATGGCGCAGCGGCAGATGTCGTTCGTCCATCCGTTCTCGTTCGAGTTCAAACGGCTGGCGTATGAGGCGATCAAGCGCGGTCGGTGAGGATGCAGCAATGGTGTTGCTGAAAAAATTCCATCGTCGTCCCTGCGAACGCAGGGACCCATAGCCACCAGCGCATTTTTTGGAAAAGGTGTCTACCACCCTGCTCTAAAGATAGATCACGCGGTATAGGTC
>JACDAG010000745.1 GCA_013695565.1 Bradyrhizobium sp. | reverse complement strand
CGCACCGCAGGCGGCCCCTGCTCCAGCCCCCAAAGCCGCGGCCGCTCCGGCCCGACCCGCGTGCACCAATCCCAACGCACTCGGCGTCGGCCGCACCGTCGAGATCGACACCACCGGCGGTCCCGGTTTTGGCTTCGAGCATTTCAAGGATCTGGACTTCCTGCGCGACAAGGAAGTGGTGCTCACGTTCGACGACGGCCCGTGGCCGGTGAACACGCCATCCGTGTTGAAGACGCTCGCCGAGGAATGCACCACCGGCATCTTCTTCCCGATCGGCAAGCACGCCACCTACTATCCGGAAATTCTCAAGCAGGTCTACGCGGCCGGCCACTCGATCGGCTCGCACACCTGGTCGCACGCCGCCCTGGTCAACAAGAAGCTGACCGAGCAGCAGCGCAAGGACGAGATCGAAAAGGGCTTCAGCGCCGTGAAATGGGCGCTCGGCGGCACGTCGCCGGCGCCGTTCTTCCGCTTCCCGGCACTGCAGCATCCGCCGGAAATCGTCACCTATCTCGGCACCCGCAACATTGCCATCTTCTCCTGCGACCTCGACTCCTTCGATTTCAAGGCGAGCAAGGCGCAGACCATCATCGATACCGTGATGCGCAAGGTCGACAAGCTCGGCAAGGGCATCATCCTGATGCACGACTTCCAGAAGCACACCGCCGAGGCCCTGCCCGAACTCCTGAAGAAGCTGAAGGCCGGCGGCTACAAGGTGGTTGCGATGCGCGCCAAAGCGCCGGTGCAGACCATCCCGCAATATGACGAGGACCTTCTGAAGGAGGCCAAGCTGCCGACCGTAAGCTCCCGCCCGGTTTCCAGCGTCGTGCAGACGATCTCGGAATAGTCGGAATCGGTTGATCGACAAGCACGTGCCGACGCTGCGCATCGAAGGTTATGTCATCGTCTCGGCGGACGGCATGCTGGCCAACGCCAGCAACGTCATGCCTGACGATCTGAAGTTCGAGGGCGACAAGGCGTTCTTCACGGCGGCCCTCGACCGCGCCGACCTGATCCTGCACGGCCGTAATTCCTATGAAGACCAGCCGAGCTCGCCACGGCGCAAGCGCCTCATCCTGACGCGCCAGGTTCGCGGCATCGCGCCCGACCCATCCAATCCCAACGCGACCTTGTGGAATCCGGCAGGTGCGGCCTTTGAGGCCGCCTGCGAACAGACCGGCATACGCGCCGGCACGGTCGCCGTGATCGGTGGTCCCTACGTGTTCGGCATGTTCATGAACCGCTATGACGAATTCTGGCTCTCGCAGGCGCCGCACGTGCGGCTGCCGGACGGCGAGCCATGCTTCCCCGGCGTACCCGCACGCTCGCCGCAGGAAGTGCTGGCGGCGCACGGATTGCGCGCGGGACAACCGCAAATACTCGATCCCGCGGCTGACGTCTCCGTCACGCCGTGGCGGCGAACCTGAGAGAGGACGTCTGGCCTAGACGTCGTAGGCGGGTTCCGACGATCGCGGTCCGCGGCCATAGCCCGCGATCATGAACAAGCCGCCGATGATCGAGAGATTCTTCAATGCATCGATCAGCGTCTTGGCGTTCTCGGGCGCCGCTTGATTCCAGAAATCGTGGAAATAGAAGGTCGCCGTCAGCACGAAGAAGATCAGGAGGATCGCAAAGAAGCGCGCCCCGAAATTGACCGCGATCATGAGCCCCGCGATGATCTCGAAGCCGCCGGCCGAAAGCGCCAGCAGCTGCGACATCGGCATGCCGGTCATGGTTTCAAGCTGCGAGGTATAAGGCGCGAGCAGCGTCGGAATGGGCATCTTGGACGCGATGAAATCCGCCGTCTGCTGAATCGCGAACAGTTTGGTCGCCCCCGTGTAGATGAAGAGCACGGCGAACAGAACTCGCCCGAAAGTAATGAACGCTGGCATGGATTGGCCTCACTGTATGGCAATTGCAATGTCACAAGCGGTCGCGCGCAACGATTATGGGCGTTTCGCCTCCGCTTTTCAAACGATCAAATCGAAACCAGACGCGTCAGGAGCCGCTGCCATCCAGATTGGGATGACTTTTCTTCGAAACGTCATCCCAATCCATCTTTTTGTTCGAGCATGATCTTTTCGGAAAACCGGTGCCCCCCTGATCATGTTCTAGCCGAACAGGGTCGGTTGCTGACGAACGGCGCGCTCCTGGGCTTCGACTGCGGCAACCGCCGTCATGTTGAGAATGCCGCGCGCAGTCACCGACGGGGTGAGGATATGCGCCGGACGCGCCGGTCCGATCAGGATCGGTCCTACGGGGAGCGCGTCCGCCAGCACCTTGATCATCTGATAGGCGACGTTGGCGGTATCGAGGTTCGGCATGATCAGGATATTGGCCTCGCCTTCCAGCTTCGAGTGCGGCAGCACCAGCTTGCGCGCGGTCCGGGACAGCGCGGTGTCGCCCTGCATTTCACCGTCCGCCTCGATCTCCGGATGCTTTTCGTTCAGCAACGCGGTGGCAAGCCGCATCTTGCGGGAAGAGTCCGTATCATAGCTGCCGAAGTCGGAATGTGACACGAACGCGACGCGCGGCTTCATGTTGAAGCGCTGGACATGGATTGCCGCCAGCGACGCCACTTCGGCCAGTTCCTCCGCGCTCGGATTGGTCCGCACCTGCGTGTCGGCGATGAAATAGGAGCCCTTGCTGGTAATCATCATCGCCAGCGCCGCAAAATCACTGACCCCCGGCAGGAAGCCGACGATTTCGCGGACATGGCGCAGATGGCTCATGTAACGGCCCTCGACGCCGCAGATCATGGCATCCGCTTCGCCGCGAACCACCGCCAGCGCTGCAATTACGGTGGCGTTGGTGCGGACCACGGTGCGCGCTGCCTCGGGCGTGACGCCGTGCCGTCCGGCGACATCGATATAGGTTTGCACATAGGAGCGGTAGCGTGGATCGTCCTCGGGATTGACGAGGTCGAAATCCTGCCCGGCCTTGATCGAAAGCCCGAACCGCTTGATCCGGGCTTCGACCACCGAAGGACGTCCGACCAGGATCGGCCGTGCCAGCTTCTCCTCGAGCACGACCTGGGTCGCGCGAAGCACGCGCTCGTCCTCGCCCTCGGCATAGATGACGCGGACGGGCTGGGTTTTTGCCTTGGCGAATACCGGCTTCATGACGAGGCCGGAGCGGAATGCAAAGCGCTCCAGCAACGTGGTGTATTCGTCGAAATTCGTGATCGGCCGTGTCGCCACGCCGGAATCCATCGCGGCTTTGGCAACGGCCGGCGCGATGCGCAGGATCAGGCGGGGATCGAACGGGCTCGGGATCAGCGAGCCCGGTCCAAAGCCCTGGGTTTCGCCGCTGTCAAAGCCCTGCGCCACCGCGTCCGATGGCGGATCGCGCGCGAGCTGCGCGATGGCATCCACCGCGGCATGCTTCATTTCCTCGTTGATACTGGTGGCGCCGACATCGAGCGCGCCGCGGAAGATGAACGGGAAGCACAGGACGTTGTTGACCTGGTTCGGGAAGTCGCTCCTCCCGGTGCAGATCATGGCGTCGGGGCGCGCCTTGCGCGCTTCATCCGGCATGATTTCCGGGTCGGGGTTGGCGAGCGCCATCACCAGCGGATGATCCGCCATCGTCTTGACCATTTCCGGCTTCAGCACGTTGGGCGCTGAAACACCCAGGAAAATATCGGCACCGCCGATCACGTCCCCCAGCGTGCGTTTCTCGGTCTTCTGCGCATAGACCGCCTTCCAGCGGTCCATCAGCGTGTTGCGGCCCTCATGCACGAGGCCATCGATATCGCAGACCCAGATATTCTTGCGTTGCGCGCCGAGCGACACCAGCAGATTAAGGCACGCGATCGCCGCCGCACCCGCGCCGGAGCAGACGATCTTGACGTCTGAAAGCTTCTTGCCGTTGAGCAGCAGCGCGTTGGTGATCGCGGCACCGACGATGATGGCGGTGCCATGCTGGTCGTCGTGGAACACCGGGATCTTCATGCGCTCCTTGAGCTGCGCCTCGATCTCGAAACACTCCGGCCCCTTGATGTCCTCCAGATTGATACCGCCGAAGGTCGGCTCCAGTGCTGCCACCGTCTCGACCACGCGCTCGATGGTATCGGCGGCGATCTCGATATCGAACACATCGATCCCGGCGAATTTCTTGAACAGGACCGCCTTGCCTTCCATGACGGGCTTGGAGGCCAGCGGGCCGATATTGCCGAGGCCGAGCACAGCCGTCCCGTTGGAGACTACGGCGACCAGATTGGCGCGGGCGGTCAGGGAAGCGGCTTCCGCCGGATTCTTGGCGATCTCCATGCAGGCCGCGGCGACGCCCGGCGAATAGGCCAGCGCTAGGTCGCGCTGGTTGGCGAGCGGCTTGGTGGCCTGGATTTCAAGCTTACCGGGTCGCGGCAGCCGGTGGTACGCCAGTGCCGCGGAATGGAGATCTTCAGAATAAGACGACATGTACTCTCCCGCGGTCCCGGTCCCGAAAGTTTCCCGAAAGTTTCTTGGCTACGTCCAGTCGAGGTCAGTTTTCCGCCAGATTGGGCCGGATGTGAAGCACGCGCAACCGCTTGGATGCAACAGCTGATGATCCCCGATCAACATGGCCCTGGGGCCGGCCATTCGTCGCATACCGTCGAACCCGTTTGCATAGCCCCTCCCTAGCCC